>JAFOHE010000244.1 GCA_017421975.1 Pseudomonadota bacterium | reverse complement strand
AGAAAAAACGGAAACAGCAATGCACTTGCTGAAGCCTTTATTCAGGAGGCAGAAAAGGCAGGATCAGAGGTTATGCGTTTTGATGCATGCAAGATCAATATGATTGGCTGTCGTGCTTGCGGCGGTTGCTATAAAACCGGCCATGCGTGTGCCTTTGAACACAATTTTGATGCGATTGCTGACGCGATTCTGTCTTCTGATGTTATCGTTTTTACAATGCCTGTTTATTGGTTCACCATTCCTGGTCAGATCAAATCCATCATTGATCACTTTTATGCATTTATGCTCGGCGGAAAGGAAGTCAAAGGTAAACATTGTGTTGTGATTGCGACATCTGGTCAGCCGAATGAAAGTGGGGTTTCGAAAGGTATTACAGATGCAATGAAAGGAAGTGCTGCATTTCTTGGCTGGAGCTACGAGGAGCATTTCTTTGGTGGTATGAATGTACCTGGGGCGATTCATGATACGGATGCTATCGCGCAGATTCAGTCACTTGCTCAAAAACTGGCGAAATGAACATTTGATTATAAATATTTGAAAGTGCTCCTTTTGTCTTCTTACGTGTGTTTACCATCAAGTGTAAAGCGAGGGCTATCGGCAACGCCGATAGCCTATCGTATCGGTCAATCTGGCCAATTTTTTATTATGATGGTGGATTGCGAAGCACGCAGATGTTCGTATGTAAATTAAATCGTATTCTCTGGCTCATCCCTCCAAATCTTTATCCATGTTAGGGAGGCATTGAATGATGTCGTTATTAGCTTCATTTATACTGGAAAATGTTTTATACCATTATAAAATAGCTCGAATACATTGCTTTGTAATTTCATATATAGATTGATATGCAAAATTGATATTGGCGTATTGCATGGCATTAATTTGTTTTTGTGTAATGGTGGTATAAGGGTAAATGCCAAATAAAAACGGGAAGAATATATAAATAAAGTGTTGAATCTGTGTTTTATCCATTTGTGGAAAAAACTTGGTGAGACAGGCGGAGATCATATCGAGTGTTTTGCCGTAAGATTTTTTGAATTCATTGAGTTGTTCTTGACGGCTATTTTCTTCCATATCAAAGTGGTTCATCGAAATGAGTTTAAGGAGGGATGGGCGATGCTCGAGTGATTTTGCCAGAGCGTCTGCAAAAGCATCGGCATCCATCTGACTGTTTGTTTCGAGAATTATTTGTAGTTCTTTGCACCAGAGATCGTATTCCTGCTGAAGCATCGCGAGGAAAATCTCTTCCTTTGTCTGGAAGTAATTGTAGATAGATGTACGCGTGAACGAAGTTACAGCACCGATATCTTTGATGGTGATTTCGCGAAAAGACCTTGTCTGATAAAGTTGTCTGCAGGCATCCACAATTTCATTTTTTCGTGAGATCGTAAGTTCTGATGAGGCTTTGGGCATCTCCTATCTCCGTCGTTATGTGGTGACACTGTGTCACCGATAGGTGTGTATAGCCCTATTGGTACGGGACGTCAACGAGAGAACGCGTTTATGTGCTTAGCTTGGGGAGTAGCGCACAGCGCAGGCGAAGCCAGTCCACAGAAGTCAGAGAAACGCCTTTTTTAGGGCCTCATCCCTCATCGTTATGTCTTTGGAGATTAAAGTTTTGTGGATTCTTCGATGAGATCGATGGCTTGCTGTACGCCGATTTCGCTACGCGTAATGCTTGGTCCACAGCTACATTCGTTATCGACGCATTGAATGACGGGGCATTTGAGATCATCGAGTTTTGGGATGATGTCATTTTTTTCGCAGTCACTGAAAACATATTTCTGTGATGGACATCCGGCAGTATCTGAGCGATTTGGATTGCAGTAATCCTTCCAGTAGCCATCTTCACAGATGGCGACGTAATCCTTTGTGTAGACGTGCAAGTGTTCGCGGTAACATTGTGGCTCCGTGCATCCTGCTAACAGGGTCACAAAGGGGAGTGCCAACATGCTCAACATCCATTGGGGTAAGCTTTTTCTCATCATGATAATCCTTATGCTTAATCATTAATAATGATAGATCAAACTGAATGCGGGTTGGAGACTTTGACGGAGGCTCAAGAATCCCTCATAGTTGAGCGTTAGCCCCAGGGCGAGGTCATCGTTGACGGCGAACTGGAATCCCAAAGAGAGTTTCCATGCGGCGTTCATAAGGCCTTCGTCGCGGTCTGTCGTGGTACCGACATAGCCCAGGAAGCCTGTACCGATTGAGATGAGCATTTTGTCTGTCACGGGGATAAAGCCATAGAACATGATGCCGAAGCCCATGAAATAGCCGTCCCAATCACCTTTTTCGATGGCATTGTATTTGAAGCAGATGTCATTCATATTAAAGGATTGACTGGGGCAGTGATAGTGGGGATCATCTTCGATGGCAGCGGCACTTCGAAGCATGAATTCAAAGTAAGTCCCGAAGTATTTAATTTTGTAGCCGATGTCGAGCGAAGCTTCGAGGCCGGCGGTATAAACATCGATGAGTTTACCGGCGCTCGTTGCAATTTTATCGTGAAAAGCGAAGTTGGGTCCGACGTTGAGGATGAGGGAAAAGCCGTCATTGAGATTGATGCGTGCGTTGGGCTCATCGGGGGATGCGGAGACGTCGTCGGCATTATCTGTTGTTTGGACGCTTGGGTTATCGTCGTCGGCATGGAGCTCTTCCATGTTTTCGCTTTGTGGCTCTGTTGGTAGTACGTCAGCATCTGTGACATTATCTGATGCGTCTGTGGTATCGGCAAGTGAGGCGGAAGTATCATCGTTGAGGGCGTTGTCTGTGACGATGGCGTTATCCTCTGGATCGGAAACGTCGTCACTTTGAGCAAATGCCGATATTGGGGAGGCGAATATGCCGAGGATAAAGAGCGATATTGGCAGAGCATGAAGTTTCATGAAATATTCCTTTATCAATTGTTTTGAGTCGATTTTTCTTTTTGTATCATAAAAAAACAAAACGCGCTTTTTGAATCGGTATAGCAATTTATGAACCATAAACAAACAAAGTAAAATTAATTTAACAATTATGCGATTTTATGGTTTAATATTTTTATTTAGCTTGAATGTTTGAATTTAGTGCATGTAATTTTGTAAAAATGAAATAAAATTCACGGCATATTGCCGTAGGCAATCGCCGTGAACTGCCCGCGTATTGCCCCAAATTCGACAGAATTGGGGCAATAGCAGGGCAGGCGAGTGGCGTATCGTCGAAGACGATAGCCACCGCACAGATATAATGAGAGAAAGGCGGAAAAAGCGGAATAATTTTGCTATACTTTGAAGCCGAAATTTGGCGCACATCCATTTGTGTGCTGTGCGCAGACGTATTTGCTTTCATGGGGACTAAGCATGATAAATAGACGCTTGATGTTAGCACTTGGTTTGTTGGTTTGGACCGTTGGTTGTGGTGACGATTCGCAGTCATCGAATGGTACGGAGGATGGCGCGGTATGTGGCAATGGCTGGATTGAAGCAGGCGAGACGTGCGACGATGGGAACACTGCGGCGGAAGATGGATGCTCAGAAGCGTGTGCGGTTGAAGCGGGGTATCGGTGTCCAGAGGCGGGGAAAACGTGCGAGAAGGAAGCCAATGGCGGGGAAAAGCCTGGTGGTGAAACGCCGGTGCCAAAATGTGGTGATGGTAAGCTTGGTCAGGACGAAGCTTGCGATGACGGAAACAATGCGGATGGCGATGGTTGTACGTCGGATTGTCGTGTAGAATCAGGCTTTGCGTGTCCAAGTCCGGGGGATGTGTGTGAGCGTTTGCCGCGTTGTGGTGATGGCAAGCTTGGTCAGGAGGAAGCTTGCGATGACGGGAACAATGCGGATGGTGACGGCTGTACGTCGGATTGTCGCCTGAAAACGGGGTACAAATGCCCGATTGCGGGTCAACTGTGTACAAAAGAGACGTGTGGCGACGGTATAAAGGATTCTGGTGAGCAGTGTGACGATGGAGCATATAATGTAGCTTATTCGGTATCGCGCACGGGCGAAGATTGTGGCATGAACTGTCGGTGGGCGCATTATTGCGGTGACAGTGTTGTCGATGAGATAGACCGAGAGAATGGCGAGGAATGTGATGATGGGGAGCCGACGCCGACGGCGTACAATGGTTGTTCCTATATGTGCAAGCGCGTCAATTTCTGTGGTGATGGCAAGGTCACGCATGAAGAAGAATGTGATGACGAGAATCTTGTCAATGGCGACGGCTGTTCGGCGGGTTGCACGCTGGAAGCGCATTTTTTATGTGAAGAGGTGGATGGACGGTCTCAGTGCCGTGAAATTTTGTGTGGCAACGGGAGACTGGATGCGCATGAGACGTGTGACGATGAAAACCGCGTGTCAGGGGATGGTTGTTCGACAAACTGTTTGTTGGAACGAGGTTGGCGCTGTACGACATCGTCGGATGGCAAACCGTGTTTCACCGTTGGGAACGGCGTGATTGACACGGACACGGGCGAGGAATGTGATGATGGAAACGTCGAGGATGGCGACGGTTGTTCGGCGACGGGCATGGTTGAGCCTGGCTGGATTTGTCCGGTGGCCGGAGAGCGTTGTCGTGCGAAGGCGTGTGGTGACGGCATACGCGCGTATGGTGAGGCATGTGATGACGGTAACACGGCGGACGGCGATGGATGCTCGTGGCGCTGCCGCGTCGAAAAAGGCTACCTTTGTCTGGAAGAAGGCAAGCCGTGTGTTAAGGGGCGCTGTGGTGACGGTATTGTGCAGGAAGGCGAAGCCTGTGATAATGACGTCGTCGAAAGCGGTGCCCCGGCAGACAAAGACGGTTGTTCGAGTACCTGCACCATAGAGCCGTATTACGCGTGTTTGGCCGAAGGCGGGGCATGTCAGCGCGTGACATGTGGTGATGGTACAATCGCCGTTTCGGAGGGGTATGTCACTTATGAAACGTGCGATTTGGGGAGCACGGATGGCGTGTCGCTCAACGATGGCAAAAATGGCTGTACGGACACATGCACGATCGTCGAGGGCTGGCATTGTGATGACGAAGGCAAAAATTGCAAGCAGGGCATTTGCGGCGATGGGGGGTTGGATGCTGGGGAAGAGTGTGATGATGGCAACCACACACCGGCAGATGGCTGTTCACCAGATTGTAAGCTCGAATCGGGCATTGACTGTTTTGATGGTGTCTGCAAGCCGATTTGTGGCGACGGCGTGACCATGTGGATGCTCGATCCCTCGATTGCCGAAGAGTGCGATGACGGCAACCTCACCTCTGGCGACGGTTGTTCTGCCGATTGCAAAAAGGAAGTGGGGTATGCGTGTACCGATTTTAGTAATGCAGAGCTTCCGGCATACATCAGTCTGCCTGTGACATACCGCGACTTTAGAAGTAGTGGACGCGATACAGTTGCTTCAGCCGGTACGACAGATGGCTTTGTGACGCGGGAGATCATGGATGCCTATCCTGATGGGCGCTGGCGCGATTCAGATTTGAACCGACCGCTTCAGGATTTTGATGCGCAGGCAGGATGCGCCAATCCCGATTACACGCTTCCTGACCTCGATGACGAAGGTAAACCCGTACTCCGCAAAGTGGATGGCAATGGCAACTGTTTCAGGAGCAGGACGATTTTCTCGATGTGGTACAGGAACACGCCTGGCATCAACAAGGAAGTGAAGCACAAGCTCTATTTGTGGCTTAAGGACAAAGAGAGCAGAACGTACTATTTCTCGAGTTACACGCCGACATATAACGGCACACCGAATGTCTGTGCCGATGGAACGGCATTTTTCTCCGGATACACGCCGGACAGCGGCAAACAGGATTATTTTTTGCCGCTTGGCAATGCCGGTTATGGTTACACGCATGGTATAGGGCCGCGCAATTACAGTTTTACGTCGGAAGTGAGCACGTATTTCCAGTACCGTGGTGGTGAAACGCTCACATTTAGCGGCGACGATGATTTGTGGGTCTTTATCAACGGCCATCTTTTTGTCGATCTTGGCGGGTTACATGGCGTGTCCACGTCGACGAAGCGTCTTGCTGCGGACAAATGTAAGTTTACGGATGCAGATGGTACTGAAAAGACGGTGACGTGTGACAAGACGTTTAATGTATATGATGGAGGCATTTATGAGATTAAGCTTTTTCATGCCGAGCGCAATGCGACGGGATCGAATTTCAGCCTGACGCTAACAAATTTTGTGAATAGCGGGACGGCGGTGTGTGATTCCGTCTGTGGTGACGGTATCGTGCGTGGCAATGAAGAATGTGATTATGTCGGCATAAACACAGATGTGGAACTTCAAAAAGCGAAGGGGTGCAACAGCATGTGTCGGCGCGAGGCATTTTGTGGCAACAGTGTCATTGAGGAAGGCGAGGAATGTGATTCTGACGAATCGTGGTGCGAGTCGTGCAAACTCGATCCAGACACGTGTGGCAATGGCGAAGTTGATGAACACGAGCAATGCGATGAAGGTCGAGCGGTCAATGGCACGCCTGGTTCTCATTGTCTTGAGACGTGTCAGCTCACGGGCTGTGGGGATGGCATCGTCGATACTGCCAATGGCGAGGCATGTGATGATGGGAACGATTCAGATGAAGACATGTGTACGCATGATTGTCAGCGTCCGTATTGCGGCGACGGGATTGTTTCGACATTTTTGGGTGAAGTCTGTGACGACGGCGAAGATATGAACGACGGTGCTTATGGCCATTGTGGTTTCGGGTGCACGTACCGAGCGCCGTATTGCGGCGATGGTGTTGTGCAAAATGGCAGGGAAGTGTGTGACGATGGCAAAAACGATGGGAGTTATGGCAGCTGTATGCCTGGTTGTCAGGCGCGTGCGCCGTATTGTGGTGACGGCCTCGTACAGCCAGAGTACATGGAGATCTGTGATCCAAACGACACGACAGATGACGTGCCATGTTCGGAGGGATGCAGCCGGATTATTTATTGATGCAATGTAGAACGCGTGGTCTGAGTAAGCGAACGCGACGTATATGTGTGTAAGGCCGTGCTATTGCGTGGCAATACGCACGGGCCTGCACGCCTATCGCCGGAACGCGGCGATACGGCGTGCATTTTTGTTTGATGTGGCTTTTGGCGTAGGTTTTAGGAACAAGCAGCGGATTTAAGCAGAGGAAAAAGCAGGGTAATTGAGGAAAGAGAAAAAGGCAGAGAGAGAAAAAAACAAGAAAATGAAAAAAAGTGTTGACGCGTTTGTACAACAAGATTATAAGACGCGCCGTTGTCTGACGGATGAATAGAAAGCCGTCGGCACGCTTTGACAAGCAAAGCGTCATGCGCTGATGTGGCTCAATCGGTAGAGCACCTGATTTGTAATCAGGGGGTTGGGGGTTCAAGTCCCTCCATCAGCAAGCGAAGCAATCATGGAGAGGTACCTAAGTGGTCAACAGGGGCGGACTGTAAATCCGTTGGCGACGCCTTCGTTGGTTCGAATCCAGCCCTCTCCATTGCAACGCTTGATTGCAAGATCTTTGAAAGAGGCATTTGCCGAATTCAAATGGAGAGGTACCTAAGTGGTCAACAGGGGCGGACTGTAAATCCGTTGGCGACGCCTTCGTTGGTTCGAATCCAGCCCTCTCCATGATCCGTTATGCGGGTGTAGCTCAGTTGGTAGAGCAATAGCCTTCCAAGCTATGGGTCGCGGGTTCGAACCCCGTCGCCCGCTTACGGATTCGCTTGTGTAGCTCAGCAGGTAGAGTGCTTCCTTGGTAAGGAAGAGGTCACCGGTTCGATTCCGGTCACAAGCTTTTTCAGGTAATTGGCCACGCCGTTCTGACTAGATGGTGTGGTTAATTTTTTTTACAATGTGTCCTTAGTCGGGACACCAAGTGTTTGAACAACCACCATCATGGAGGCGGGCTGATATGGCCAAGGAAGAATTTAAACGAACCAAACCGCATGTTAACATTGGTACCATCGGTCACGTCGATCACGGCAAGACGACGTTGACGGCTGCTATCACGACCGTTCTGGCGAAATATGATCCCAGCATCACGGTTATGAAATTTGATGAGATCGACAAGGCTCCTGAAGAGAAAGAACGTGGTATTACAATTGCGACGGCTCACGTTGAATATCAGACAGCGAAACGTCACTATGCGCACGTTGACTGCCCGGGACACGCTGACTACATCAAGAACATGATCACGGGT
>JAFOHE010000243.1 GCA_017421975.1 Pseudomonadota bacterium | reverse complement strand
GTTCTTCCCACCAGTCGTAATCCGTGTAGCCATGATCCATGCAAATCATGCTTCCTGGCTGGTAATCGAGGCTTTTAGCCACATTGATTTCATGTACTTTGCCCGTGGTGGCAACCATAAAGTCCGGCAGATAGCCATCGTCATTGAGGCCAAAATGAAGCTTGGTAGCACCTTTGGTCTGCGTGTAAGTTGCCCATGGGAAGACCTTAAGGCACAACTGAATGGTTGTCGCATCCATCAGAATCAGTCTGTTCACCCCGGGCAGTTTGAATTGTGAGCCTGGCGCAAGTGCCTTGCATGACTGCAACATCTGCTGGAAGACATCCTTAAAAAAGTCAGCACTCCTTTCATCATTCATGCGAGAGAGGGCGGAACGACTGACTGGGGATTTAACACCAAGATGATAAAGCCTTTTTTGCTTGCTATATTGAGCCTTTGCTTAATGTTTGGTAACTTTGGTTGTTATCACGTTTCACAATCTCCAACCTGGGTATTGCCATATTTTGCGTTTTGCTTCAACGTCATTTGCTCGGTTAAAACGGCGGCGTATGGAGCGAAGCGAGAAGCCGCCGTGCGTCCCGCGTATGGAGCGAAGCGAGAAGCGGGTGCCAAAAGAGCGTTTGAGTGGCGTGAGGTATAGTTGTGATGCGCCAGGGTTGCGGTGTGTGGTGTTTGGGTGTATGTGGTGTATGTAATGATGGGGGATATTTGTAGGTGGTGGTTTATGAAAAGTCGATTGACATTGACAATGGTGTTCATCGCAAATCTGTTGGGCGGTTGTGCCTGGATAGATGATGTGGGAACGGTTGACAAAGAGGGATCTTACACGTTTACGCCGTCAGTGGAAGTATCAGCGCAAGATAAGGGGGGGGATGGCGTGACGAACGATACCATTGCGTGTATTACTGAGCATGACACGGGTGAGTTTGATATCTTTGATGTCCAGTCAATCGACGACACGATATGGCAAATCATTTTATATGACCAGGTGCGTCAGCGGGAAACAGCCACGATTTTGGGGATCACGTTTGCACCATGGGGGGTGGATGCACCGAGTGATGCATGTGCTTCACCGGAAACGCTTGTGGGAAGCGAAGTCGCTGTGACTTTGGACGGGTGTGTTCGAGCCTCGCTTGCCGTGGGAACATGTCAACTGCAACAGACGTATCAGATCACGGGCACGCTTAAGCTGGATGCCTTTTCGACGACGCGCCGCGAGACAGTATCGGGCACGCTTGAAGGCACGCTGAATCTTGTGCGATACATTGAGACGAGTGAAGGACGCACGCCGAGTGTGACGGCAATTGGCTCGTTTACGTCGTCATTTACGTTTCCAGTACATGTTGGAGCGCCGTGGTATCGTTAGGAAAGATTCATATCGTACATTGAAATTGTTTTCGTTGTGGGGGATAATAAACATCCGCTCGATTGAGGACGCGGATGCATCCATACTGAATGAATTGGAATTGAATAAATCGGAGCCTTCATGAGTCTGTTCAAAACCTTATCCTATGCCATGTTTATGGCGTTTTTGTGCATCATACCCTGCTTTGCGAATGCGCAGGATGCGAGTCTGTCGCGTCTCATAGATATCCCGAATGTCGAGAATGACGTCGATGGATTGGAACTGACAGCGGCGATTCGAGAAGTGTTTAGTGATGGCGGTCATCTTGTTTTCAATGAGGATGAGATGCGGGAGACGGCGAGCCAGATGGGGGTGAATGACGGTTACTGGAATGAGCCTGCACTCATCAAGAAGGTCAACCGCACGACGCGTCACGATGCGCTTGTGCGTTTTGTCTATCAGCAGACGCGGAAGTCGGGAACGATTATCTTTTACATCCATAACGCCTATACGGGCGAAATGATGCAGGAGTATGAAATCAAGCTCTCGAAGAAGGGGAAACTTTCAAAGACGGAGAAGAAGAAGATCCGCAATGCCGTTGAATCGATCATATCGACGATTGATGCCTCACAGTATCCGGCAGATATTGTGATTAAGATCACGTCGACGCCGGAGGGGGCCGAGGTCATGCGTAACGGTTTGTCCATTGGGAAAACGCCTTTGGAATATACGCTTCCGCCGCAGGAGACGGAAGAATTGGAACAGTGGGTGCTTGTCTACCCTGAGCGTGAACCTGTGATGCAGAATATCAGCCTTGCACGGAGTGCGACGTACGATGTGAATATTCCGAATGTCGTATCGGTCGTTGAGGAAGAGCAACCGATAACGAAAGTCAAATCAGGGTACGGCAGGCCGCTTTTGATGGCTGGATTTAACGTGTCACCGACAATTCGTCGCCTTAAATCGACGGACAATAAGGGGCTTTCCGTTTTTAGCTACCGCACGCAGGTTTTTGCGACACCGTCTTTTGACATTGAATTTTTCCCAGCACCGCTTTTTACGTCGATTGATTATCTTCAGGGACTTGCGCTGAAAGTCAATGTTGGCTTTGGATTTTTGCATAGTTCGCTTCAGGTCAAGGATTCGAACAGCCAGATGTGTGAAGTTGTGACCACAAATGGTTCGACGGCGACGATTCGTTGTAAGACGACGTATGTTCGCGCGAACGTCGATCTCATGTACCGCCTGCTTCTCGAAAAAGAAGATGGTAGACTCAATCCCAATGGTATGGCTCTCGACTTTTTCCTCGGCTATAACATGAATTCGTTCAAGCTCGACAACAACAGTCTCTATCGCGGCCATGTATATCACGGCTTTAACATTGGTACGCGTTATTCCATGCCATTGGGGTTGGATGATTTTCGTTTTGAAGTCAATCTTGCCTTCGATATTAATGCGCGTCATGGTGGAATCAGCATGATCGAAAAATGGGGGACGCATATCGGCTCAAGCTGGGGGCTCGATACTGGCCTGGCTTTCTCATATAACATTTGGAAGGGGCTTTATGCGCGCATCGGCTATGAATTCTCGTATGATACAATTCAGTACAAAGGAAATGGTTGCCTCGATGTCGAGTGTTCGAGTCCGAAAGATGCCAACGTCAAAGATTTTTATCACGAGATCATGTTTGGCTTTGGTTATGCGCTTTTCTAAAGGATCGAAGACAAATATAGGAAATCAAAAATGAAGGAATTTCGTATTTCAGATGAAGCTGTTCGCCAGCTTCGTTTATTGAGGGATGCCTCCGTTGAGGCTAAACCGGAGCATGCGGTTCGCGTGTTTATGACCATGGGGTTTTGTGGTGGACCGCAGTGGGGATTTTCTCTTGATATGTATCATGAGGCATCGGATGAATGTTGCGATTTCGATGGGATGAAGATCATCATTGAGCGTGACTTGTTGGAGGCCATGGGGGGAATTGATGTCTCGTTGCTTGCGGAAGATGAGGAAGGGGATAGTTTTCTCGTTTCACCGCTTGATCCGGATGTGAAAGCCTTTTTTGAGCAGGAGCGACAGAGTTGCGGTGGTTGCGGCGGTGGGCATTGCTGTGGCTGTCATGGTGGTTGCCATGACGACGAAGAGTACGTGGACGATTGGAATGACGCGCCAGAGGGCCGTTCATGTGGCTGTGGTGATTGCGGTAGCTGCGGTAACTGCGGTAGCTGTGGAGACTGCAGTAGCAATGGCGATTGCGGTAGCTGTGGAGACTGCAGTAGCAATGGCGATTGCGGTAGCTGTGGTAACTGCAGTAGCAATGGCGATTGCGGTAGCTGTGGTAACTGCGGTAGCTGTGGCCGCTAAGTTTTGAAGGTACGAGGGGGCTTCATTATAAATAGGAATAGTGTTTTCCTCACATTCAGCGCGCAGCGTTGACGCGTTCTGGTTTTTTGTTTTATTGCGTTGACCTTAAAGGACGATGGGGAAAATCTCTATTTCCTGTGGTTACGGTGTTGGGTAGCCTGGCATTTTCCTTTGGCATGATTTGATCGCGTGTGGAATGTCTACATTCCCACGCTTCAGCACGTGCAGGATATCCGCCTCCCCAAGCGCCTATATACAATAGTGTGTGTTGGCATTAAACCATGTTCGCGACAATAATAGGTGGTTTAATGTATTACTAAAACCTACATATAATACATAAACGCTGTTATTTTTTGCTTTATACGCAAGTATAAATACTTGCATTTAGCGCGTATTTATTCGATAAAAATGGATGTTCTTTAGGCGTCGGCGACGCCATTTTTTATTTCACTCTAGGGAAAGGGAAGAAGATGACACACAGTATTTTTATGTCTGAAGGTCAGTTTGCGTGCCAGGCAGAACGCTGCGAGTATTGCGAAGACAAGCCGTGTATGAAGGCGTGTCCCGTGAATTGTTCGCCAGCGGATTTCATCATGGCAGCGAAACAGGGTGAGAAGAGCGATATCGCGCGTGCAGCTGCGGAAATCATGACGGCGAATCCCATGGGTGGCGTTTGTGGTTTGATTTGTCCGAACAGCTATTGCCAGAAAGCGTGTAGCCACAATGCCCTTGACGGCTGTGCCGTTGAGATTCCGAAGATGCAGGCGTACGTGATCGCGAAAGCGAAAAAACTGGGTGTGATGCCGAAAGTATCGCGTGACGCAGCCAAAGGTAAGACCGTAGGCGTGATAGGTGGCGGTCCTGCTGGTATTGCAGCTGCAGCCGTTCTCTCACAGCGTGGTTATGACGTGACAATTTATGATCGTTGCGCAAAACTTGGCGGTGCCTTGAACCTCATTCCAGATGAACGTCTTCCGAAGGATGTTCTTGCTTCAGATATTGAATGGGTACTTGGTGCGACGGGTGTTCATGTCAAGACGGGCGTATCTGTGACTGTCGATGAATTGTCGTCGAAACACGATGCTGTACTTGTGACGGTTGGTCGTCACAACCCGTACAAACTCGGTATCGAAGGCGAAGATAAAGCCTTGTATGGTAATGCTTTCCTCGCTGCGCAGCCGAAGCTTTCGGGTCGTACAGTCGTCATTGGTGGTGGTGCCATCGCCGTTGACTGTGCACTTGAAGCCCTCAAACTTGGTGCATGCTGCGTTGAAATGATTGCGAACGAGAAGTGGTCTGAACTTCCGCTGACGCCGAATGAGAAAAAACACATCGAAGACGCGGGTATTGAAGTGACGGGGCGCACGCGCGTCACGAAGATCATCGTCAAGGACGGTGCGATTGCCGGTATTGAGACGCGCCGCGTTCGCTTAAACGGCACGAAATTCTCAATCCGTGATTGTGTGGATGTCGAAGGTAGTGACTGCACGCTTGGTAATGTGAAGAATGTCATTATTGCCATTGGCAATGCCTCCGAAGTGGCGATTGAGGATAAGAAGGGCGTCTTTTATGCTGGTGATGCATGGGCAGGGCCGTCGACGGCTGTCGAAGCTGTTGCTACAGGTAAGAATATTGCGCATGCGATTGATGCATATTTGTCGAATGTGCCCGTTGCGATGCCTGAACGCGTCCGACCTGCGAAGAGCCACATCAAGCTCGGCGGATACAATGCGACGCCGGTATCGCTTGAAACCGATTTCTTCGGTCGTAAACTGCCTAATCCGTTCCTGCTTTCGGCGGCGCCGCCTTCCGATGGTCTGGAACAGATGCGTCGTGCGCTCAAAGCGGGTTGGGCTGGTGGCTTCATGAAGACGGCCTTCGATGGCCTCGACATTCATATTCCTGCCGGTTACATGTTCCAGCTCGACAAAGAGACGTATGCAAACTGTGACAACGTTTCGGAACACCCGATTAACCGCGTTGCCCACGAAGTCAAAATTCTGCGCGAAGAATTCCCGGATCGTCTGATCGCCGCATCGACGGGTGGCCCTGTTACCGGTCACGATGATCATGACCGCGCTGGTTGGCAGTCAAACACGAAAAAACTCGAAGCCGCCGGTTGCATGGCAATCGAATACTCCCTTTCCTGCCCGCAGGGTGGCGACGGCACCGAAGGTGACATCGTTTCTCAAAATGCCGCTTTGACAGCAAAGATTATCGATTGGGTTATGGAAGTTTCGGATCCCGAGATTCCCAAACTCTTCAAATTGACTGCAGCCGTGACGAGCGTTGCAGTGATTCTCAAAGCGATCAAAGCCGTGTTCGACAAATATCCTGGCAAAAAAGCTGGCGTCACGCTTGCCAATACCTTCCCATCGTTCACTTTCCGCAAACACATTGATGGCAAAGAACACGCATGGGATCAGGGGGTCGTCATCGGTATGTCAGGTCATGGCGTGACGGCGATTTCGAACAATTCGCTCTGGTGCGTGCGCAATTCCGGTGTTGCCGTCAGTGGTAACGGTGGTCCGATGAATTACAAAGACGCTGCCAATTTCCTCGCACTCGGCGCGATTAACGTTCAGTTCTGCACCATCGCGATGAAACATGGCGTCGGTATCATCCGTCACCTCTGTGAAGGCCTTTCGAAGAATATGGAAGAACGCGGTATTCATTCTATCGACGAACTCATCGGCCGCGGCAAAGATTCTCTCACCGATTTCATGGATCTCAGCCCTGTCAAACGCATTCCCGAAATCGACCGCGATCTTTGCACGGATTGCGGAAACTGTACGCGTTGTTCGTACTTTGGCCTCATTCGCGAAGCCGATGGCACGATCAAAGCCCACCCCGAGAATTGTGTTGGCTGCACTATCTGCGCTCAGAAATGTATGGCCAAAGCGATTACGATGCGCGACCGCACGCCGGAAGAACTCGCTGCTTATCCTAATCCTCTTGAGGGTTGGAAATAAGCATTATGCTTAGGTGGCGGGCCTATGGTTGGGCATGGCCGAAGGCACATGCCCAGACCATACGGCACCGCTTGAACGCCGCTATTTCATATCTGAAATACGCGGCGTTTCTTTTTGTTGGGCATCGCTATTGCTCAGGCGCAATACGCGATGCATGGGCTTGCGCCCGTCATCAGACCTCAGAATCCTCTTGTTATACCGTCTAATATTTTGCATAATATGTCTGGTGTGTATCATTGAGTATAATGTTTGACAAAGAGGATATATGAAAAAAGCACTCATCATCTTTATTATTCTATTAACCGTTATCTTTCTCGTGTGGATGCATAAAGATACACTCAACCTTGAGTCTGTATTCACCATCGACGAAGGTGTCGCTTCGGATGATGGCATTGATGCGGCATTGATTCATGCCATTGCTCATGGCGATGCTCAAAAAGTCGATGCAATTCTGTCTACGACATCGACGGGAAAAAGTGATTTTGTGCCAATGCTGAAGTTTTATGCGCCGGAGGTTACGGTGTATGATTTGTTTGGTGTCAATAAATTGTATTTGTTGACGCAATTACAATGTGAACGCATGAATTTTGAGCGAGAAGCATGGGATGCACTCGCCCAAAATTTGTCGGAATTTGCTTTGGATGAAGCGAAAAAGTATTCGGCGTGCGAAGATGAAATTATGTCCTTCTATGTGACGACTGCGTTATGTCAGACGAAGAATGAGGATTGCTCGTCTGCAAAATATTTGTATTCATCGGAGCGCGAAGAAGCACTGACAAAAATAGGACAATCGAATTACGATTGTATCACAAAACATTTTGGTGATATTGAAAAGAAGAATGCGTGTATTCGCGCACACAGAAGTGAAGCACCTGAGCAATTGGCAAAAGAAATGGCTTCTTATTGCGATGTTGCTGTTTCATGCCATGTCTTTGATAAGGTTTCGACATGTCTCGATAAATACCGAAGTTTGCTTGCATCAGACAAGGTGGACGATTGTAAAATGCTTCATGCAGATGCGCTGGCGGTTGAAATGAATATTGTCAATCGCATGATAAAAGTCACGGAATGTGAAGCTGTTAAAGATTATGAAGAAGTGGTTCATGTTGAAGAATTATTTGAAGAAGCCGGCAGTATTAAAAAATATAATAATTTATTATATGAAGAAATTAATCGGCCGGTGGAAGATATACGATTTCATCAAAACGTTGTGATGTATCAGACCAGTGTTTGCAAGATAGAAGTGCCTCAAGATTATATGACAAACTGGGCTTATTACAGTGCCTGTCGTATGAAGCAGCTTCCGTTGAAAAAATAATATGATGCAATTTTGCGCTTTTGACAGTGGCATGGTTTCGATGAACGATTATGTGTGTTTCACACATTCGATTCTGCGATTGTGCCGACTATGGTTCATGCGACAATTTTTTGACCTTTTCCCCGCCCGCTTTGCGGGCACCCCACTCCCTATCGGGGAGAGGGGGAAGATGATGTCATTTAACCATGTCCGGCACAATCATGCATGATTCATTTTTGTGAATAAGGTTCACATTTGAATCTGTGACACCCAATGAATGTTTAATAATTCGTCATCCATGGCTGTGATTGTTGCTTCGCCTGACGCGTATGATAAGCTCGGTCTACAAGTGGGTTTAAAGTCGTTGATCTTAAAGACTGACGCATGTCATTGGCCATCGCTTCGGCCTCCTCATTGAATGCAGCTTCTTCATTTTCCAAACGCTGCTGAAGGCGTCTGACATGTGCCCGAAGCGCCGCAGCTTTAAGGTTTCGATAATATTTGGAACTGCGGTCATCAGGATATTGGCGTTCATATAACAATAATGCCTGATTAAGGGTGGAGTCATATTCAATCATTGCATTATAATTGTCACCTATTTGCGCATTATAGGAGTTAAATTGAACAGCATCTTTTTTAAGTTTATCTTTAACATTTTCGTCGATGTTCGCATTCTCCAATTGTTGAGAAAAATCATTATAGAGAGTCTCTTTGGATTCATCATGTAATTTATCAATCGTTATAAGCGCATTATCACCTTTGGTTCCATCTGTATGCTTTGTTTCGTAATCTTTTAATTTAAGTGATTCATTATCTTTGTCTTGAGGAACCCAAACATCAGCTGTAATCTTAGTAGAGCCAATGGTAATTTCTTGCTTCTCAAGTTTATGTTCATCTTTATAAAGTTTTGTCCAATGAAGATTACCAGTTTCATTTTGTTGGGTATTTGCTAGTAATTTGCTTTTGCTGTCCGGATCCAGATCTTTTAGAGCATGAAAGATATTTTTCATCTCATTCATTTTTTCATTATCTTTATACTTGTCCATCTGCGACCCGGAGAGGCCGTAATCCTTTAATTTAGTTGCATAATTTGCCCCTGTATTTTCCGTGTCAGTACCAATTTTAATAAGATTATCAGCCTCTTTTTTACGCAGCTCAACTTCTTTTGATAAACTATTGTTATCGAGTGTACCATCATCATTCCTTTTGAGGGCGATCATCTGATCATTTCCACCAAAAGTTTTACTGACACTGACATGTGTAAATTCATGAAGCGCTGATGATATATTGTTGTTGATATTATCAACATTATCATATTTATCATTTACTTTGACATTATATTGATAATCTTTTGTCTCTCCGGGTACCGGATAATGCTTATTCGCACCAGAAGAACCTCCTCCGAAAGAAAGTTTTGTTTTGGCTTGGTCAGCCATAACATTTG
>JAFOHE010000242.1 GCA_017421975.1 Pseudomonadota bacterium | reverse complement strand
CCAAAGCTCCCCAAATGATGTCCAGACGCTTCGCCCCGATGAAGTCGCCTTTGCCATGGAAGATGCCTCTAACGATGTTCTTCAACTATCTGATGCGAATAGCGTCGATGATATGGTCATTTCACTTCCGGATGCCTCCGCCGACATCGACCTTGATCCGAGCATGGATATCAGTCTTGACATTGATATAGACGACGTCGAAGTCGAACCCAAAGAAGATGCGTCGCAGGCAGCAGTGGAAACGCTTCAAAATGAAGTTATGCAGCTTAAACAAGCGCTTGAAGAGAACCTCGCGAAGCTCGCATCCGCCGAAAGCCGGGCGCTTCAACTTCAAGAGAAGTTAATTCGAGCGACAGCAGACTATGACAATTATCGTAAACGCGTCACACGCGATCAGGAGCAGTACAAGACCCAGGCAGAGAAGCAGATCGTCAATGATTTTTTAGCCGTACAAGACAATTTTGAACGTGCCATCCAACACGCTCAGACGGCCAACGATTTTGACAGTCTCATGCATGGCGTCAAACTCACGAACAAAATGTACACGGCAGCCCTTGCCAAACACGGCTGTGTTTCCTTTGAAAGCATCGGCAAAACCTTTGATCCAAACTATCACGATGTCTTGAGCCGTGTTGAAGACAACACTGTGCCGAACAATACCATCGTTCAGGAACACCTCAAGGGCTATATGTTACGCGGGATACTTTTGAGACCAGCGCTCGTCGTTGTCGCACAAAACACATCCCCTGATGCTGCCATAGCATCATCGTTCCCTCAAACAGACACGCTTTCATCCACCCCATCTGAAACACCACAATAAACCACAGAAAAACTCTGTTAAAGGAGTAATCTCAATATGTCAAAAGTAATCGGCATTGACCTTGGCACAACGAACTCTTGCGTATCTGTTATGGATGGCAATGAAGTCATCGTGATCACGAACCGTGAAGGTTCGAGGACAACGCCTTCGATCGTTGCATTCACAAACACCGGTGAACGTCTCATTGGTCAGGTTGCCCGCCGCCAGGCAGCAAAAAATCCTAAAGCCACGATATATGCCGTCAAAAGGCTCATCGGTCGCTCCATGGACGATCCAGAAGTCCAGCGCATGAAAGACCTCGTGCCCTACGACATCGTGCCCATGGGCGAAGGCGAACGCCAATATCCGGGCGTTCAAATTGGCTCCGATGTCTATAGCCCGCAAGAAATCTCTGCCATGATCATTGCCCATCTCAAAGAAATTGCCGAAGATTATCTCGGTGAGAAAGTCCGCCAGGCTGTCATCACGGTACCTGCAAATTTCAACGATTCCCAGCGCCAGGCAACACGCGATGCAGGTCGTATTGCCGGCCTCGACGTCTTGCGCGTCATCAACGAACCGACAGCCGCATCCCTCGCCTATGGCTTCGGCGAAGACAAAGACGAAACCATCGTCGTTTACGACTTGGGTGGCGGTACCTTTGATATTTCCGTTCTCCGTCTCGGCGACGGCCTATATGAAGTCTTATCCACACTCGGCGATCCTTTCCTCGGCGGCGAAGACTTCGACAACGTCATCGTGCAAAACCTCGTCAACGAGTTCTATGCCGAACATAAAATCGACCTTTCCACCGACGAAGCTGCACTCTACCGCATTAAAGATGCCGCCGAGCAGGCCAAACAGGAACTCAGTCTGACGACGGAAACGATGATCAATCTTCCGTTCATTACACTCAGTGGCACGGAACCCCTTCATATCGAACGCACGCTTACGCGCCAGGAACTTGAGGCTTGGACGCTCCATCTCGTGGAACGATCCTTGCCATACTGCGAAAATGCCCTCAAAGACGCAGGCATTACGGCTGATGATGTCACCAAAATCGTCCTCGTCGGCGGTATGACGCGTATGCCACTCGTTCGCAGAACGGTTGCCGAGTACTTTGGCATTGCCGTCGATCCAGACGTCAACCCCGACGAAGTCGTCAGCGTGGGCGCATCCATTCAGGCTGGCGTTCTCAACGGTGAAGTTGAAGAAGTTTTCCTCATGGACGTCACTCCGCTTTCCCTCGGCGTCGAAACGGCCGGCGGCGTCTTCCTGCCCCTCATTCCACGCAACACTGCCATTCCCTGCGAGGCAAGCGAAATCTTTACGACATCCGTCGATTATCAGGAAATGGTTCCCGTCCACGTCCTTCAAGGTGAAAGCCCGCTCGCAAGCGAAAACCACTCCCTTGCCCGATTCGAGCTCTGGGGCCTTCCCCCTCTTCTTCGCGGTATGCCCCAGATCGAAGTCAGTTTTAAGATCGATGCTAGCGGCATCGTCTCCGTCTCCGCCATCGAAAAGGCGACAAAACACGAAGCCAATATCAAAATCGAAGCCAGCGGCGGATTCAGCGAAGATGAAATCCAAAAAATGATCGACAAAGCTGAGGCACAGCGCGAAGAAGACGAACATCTGCACGACCTGATCGAAGGCGTCAATGCCGCAAAGAGCTCACTCTATCTCACCGAGCGTTCGATGAAAGAACTCGGTGCCTACCTCAAGGACGAACAGAAAGACAACTGGAAATCCCATATCGACGATGCCCGCGCCCTTCTCGACAAAGACCCGCGTGACCTCGACCTCGAAGACCTCAAACTCGCCAAGGAAAACCTCGACGCCATACAGGCCTCCGTCGCCGAAGCCGCTTACAAAGCTATGATGGGAGAATAGAAATCCATGACACCTTTTAAGATCTACCAGAAAACCATGGTCTTTAATTGGTTCAAGCTCGGTCTTGGCCTGCTGACCCTGCTCATCTGTGCGATCATCTTCGGTGGTACGTGGTTCGTTGTCAGAAACTTTGCACTCGATATGACGACGACGATTGGCGCCTCTTGCGGTGCCTTTCTCATCGCCGTCGCCATCTATTATCTCATCATGTGCAAACAGGGATACTCGATTAAAATCGGACACCTTGAAGTCATCGAATATGCCCTCCAAAATGACGCCGTTCCCCCCAATCAACTCGAGTATTCCAAAAAAGTCGTCTCGGAACGCTTCGGCTCGAACGGAAAATACTACATGTTTTCACGCTCCCTCACGATTGCCACCAATCAGATCAGCCGCGTGATTTCACGTGGTTTTTCGCTCGAATCTGAAGCCCCGAATCTCAAGACTTCAAACCGCGTGATGCGCATCATCAGCTTGCCCGCACTAAGCCTCGCCGATGAATGTTGCATGGCCTATGCACTGCGAAATAAAGATTACGAAGTCAATGCCGCCTGCGTCGATGCCCTTACCATCATGACCCAGAACTGGCCAAAATTCCTGCGAAACGCTCTCTTTGCCAGTCTGCGCATTTACGTCTTCATCCTTCTCGTGGCCGCCGTCTTCTTTATTCCGGGATACGCCATCTGCGATACGCTCAATATCAGTTTTCTGCCCTGGCTTGGCCTCTCTTTTATCATCGCCCTCGTCTTCAAAATTGCTTTCTTCGACAGCTACATTCTAAGTTCCATGCTCTGCGATTTTCTTAACATCGCCGCACAAACGACGATCGATCCCAAGAATTACGCAAAACTTGATCATTGGTCTAAAGCTTACGCACAATTCAGAAAAGCCGCTGAAAAAGCCGCCGAAAAAGCAGAAGACGCTGCTGAAAAAGCAGAACGCGCAGCCCAAAAAGAAAAGAAAAAAACATCGGATGCCGAAACACCCGCCACTTCCTCAGATCAAGACAAAGCTTCTGAACCACAAGGCAACGCCAGTGCAGAGACAACGTAAAAAATAAAGACAAATTAACTTGCTTCGGGCAGGGGGAAGCCCCCTACGCGGCTATGGTTTCTATTGTCACGCCGTTTTAAAACGACGTGACAATAAAAACCATACGCCTCTACCCCCCTTGCGGGGGATCCCCCCGCAACGCCCCCAATGCACGATTCCACGAATACGTTCATCCCCACTGTCTGTATGCCTGCTATGTAGCACCCAAAATCCTTGCCAGTTGACTTTGAAAGGCATAAACTGTAAAGGTTGTTTTAGGTTTTATTGTGCCCAACGTGGCAGAACATCGTTTTCAGGCAAAACAGAATCATGTCAGACGTCGAAACACCCAAACCCGAACTTCCCCAGTCAGGGGATCGCCTTGTCGATCGGTACACAATCATTCACCGTGTCAGTCTTGGCGGTTTTGGTGCCGTATATCGAGCTCTCCAGGACAATCTCGGCAGGGAAATTGCGCTCAAAGTTCTTCTCCCAGACGTCGTTTCCAATAACAAAGATTATATTGAGCAGTTTCGTCAAGAAGCGCTTTTGACGAGTCAACTTCGTCATCCAAACACAATTACAATTTTTGACTATGGTCAAACCGATAATGGCCTTCTGTTTATTGCAATGGAGTGGCTTGACGGCAAAACACTCACGGAAGTCCTCAAAGAAGAAGGTGCATTATCCTACGAACGCTGTCTGCATATCAGCAATCAAATTCTCAAATCCCTGAGTGAGGCGCACGACCGCGGTATGGTTCACCGCGATTTAAAGCCGAGTAACCTCATTCTGTGTACACAATATGGCGAGCCGGATTTTGTCAAAGTCCTCGACTTCGGCCTCGTCAAAAATTTATCCGACGAAACGCTCTCCATTCGTGGTAAAGCCGTCGAAGCACCTCAGTTTACGGCCAAACGTCGTGCGCCTGGTACGCCGCATTATATGGCACCTGAACAAGCCATGGGCAAAGGCACGACAACAAGTGCCGATATTTATGCCTTTGGGCTCATTTTGTACGAAATGTTGACGGGCAAACGCGCCGTCGATGGCACGGACAAAATGGACGTCCTTCTGAAACAAGTTCGTCAGCCAATACCGCCGCTTCCAGATGAATTTCGCGATACTTTTTTGGGCAAAGTCGTCATGCGGTGCGTCGAGAAAGATCCGCTCAAACGCCCACAGAACGCGACTGTGCTTCTTCGCGATTATCAACTCAATGAAGAAAATAGAGGCATTGAGCTTAAAGATGGTACCGTCGAGGCACAAAATCGCTGGAAGACACTCACAGAATCACGCAGTGTCGGTTCAGAGATTTCTTCTTCACTCAAAGATACATTCGTCGGTCGCGTTGCCGAGATCGAAGAATTCAATTCGATTTTACAAAAGGGTCTCAGCGAGAATACAGGTACAACCATTGTTATTAATGGCCAAACGGGTATTGGAAAGACTGCTCTCGTCAACCATTTTGCCTCGATATTCCTCGAAAAAACGAAAGGTTTCCTGATTCAGTCGGCGTTTTTGCCCCAAAATAACCTTTCGTTTTCTGCCATACGTTCAGCCTTAAAAAAGTTCCTGCAAATTCAGTCAGACGATGCGTCAGATGCACGTGCCGAAATTCGTCATGCGCTGGCACGATATGAAATCAACGATTCCTACATGACCACGTTTTTGACGCACTTCATCGTCGGCAAATTGGCGCAGGGCGGCGTAGAACGCGATCAGTCCGAGCTTCGCCTTGAGGAATTGTTCGATATGTTTTCACGCATAGCACCCGTCATGTTTACCGTCGAAAACATTCACTGGGCTGACACAGACAGTCTGAATCTTCTTTGGAAACTGGCCCTTTCGGCAGTTACAAAACACCGTCCTTTCTTTATTGCTGCGACTTTCCGTCACGCTGCCCTCGCAGATAATCGCGAGCTGCAGATGCTCCTTGAGCGCTTCAACCGACTTGAACATATCTTTTATCGAGAAATCAATCTCGGTTGGCTCGGCAAAAAAGATTGTGCTGCCATCATCGACAATGCCATTAAAATGCAACGCCCAATGGCAAATCAATGTCTGGCACTGTCAAAAGGTAATCCGCTCTTTCTCAATATCGTTCTGCGTTACATCCTCGACGAAAAAGCGACAGGCGACGATGCACAACGACTCGTCATTCCAAACTCCATTGAAAAAATTACCTTAAAGCGCATTGATCAGATTGTCCGAAAATACAATCAACCAGATTATCGTGAAATTCTGCGACGCGCAGCACTCATGGGGGAAACGTTTTCACTTCAAAGTGTCGAGGCCCTGCTGCGAAAAGACGGACAATACAATCTACTCGACTGCACAAGCCGCGCTCTTGATGTCTGGCGTCGTGAAGGCATCTTGCGAAGACAATATGACTCTGAGGGTGCCTTCGAATTCATTCACCCATACATCGTCGAATTCTTCAATGCAGATTCGACGCCCGAACTCCATCTCAATGTCGCTCGCACCAAAGAAGTCCTCGGTGAAAACGATATCTTCATCAACCTCGAAGATATCGCACACCACTTCAAACTCGCCGGTGATAAAAAACAAGCTGTTCGATACCTCGATGTGGCTGCCAACAACGCCATTCAAAATACTAACTTCATTAAGGCTAAAAAGCTTTATGAAGAAATGTTGCCGCTTCTCGATCAGGAAACCGATAAGACGCTCATGTTGCGCATCAACCACCAACTCGGTGATCTTTCGCTGCGTCTCTCTGAATACGGACCTGCACGCGATTACTTCAATCGAACGCTCATGCTCGCCGAAGAATGCAACGACAAACACCTTGAAGGTATTGCCTATTGTGGTATCGCTGAAACGGCGTTAGCTCAAAACCGACATGAAGAAGCCAATTCGAATTACAACCGCGCTAAACTTGCACTTTCTGAAGACGATGCAAGCGTTCAGAGTAAACTTCTTCTCGGCTTAGGACGTCTCTCAAAATTAAAAGCTGACTGGCAGGCTGCGCTCGCATGTTTCCAAAAGGCTTATGATTATAGCTCAAATGCCGCCGACTTTGACCTCATGGGGAATGCTCTCTTTGAACTGGGCAAAATCTATCTTGCTCTCGGTCAACTCCATCAGGCACATGAATGTTTTCTCAGCGCTCAGAAAAATTTCCAAACCGTCGGAAATACAGCTGATGAAGCCGCTATCCTGCTTTCCCTGAGCTATACTTATTGCGTCTTCATGCGCCCCGACGACGCTCGCCTTGCGAACGAGTCTGCCATCGAAATTTATCAAAAACTCGGCGATCAACTCGGCTTTGCCAATGCGCTCGCGCAAATGGCAACACTCAATATCCATTTGCTCGTCTTCGACGAAGCCCAAAAATTTGTTCTCCGAAGTATTCCTATTTTCAAAGAGTTTCATAATGCGATCGGCGCAGCCCGGACTCAGGCGCTCCTTTCAAAGATCGAAATAAATCACGGTCAATATGATTCTGCTACACGACTTGCAAATCAAGCGCTCGCTGAATACCTCAAGACCGATATCTTTAGTGAACAGATCAGTCTCTATACTTGGTTAGGTCACCTCGCTACGCTTCAAAACAGCTTCGAAGCTGCACGTCAAAACCTCTCCCAGGCAGAGATGCTACTTGATATTCATCAATCAAGTGTGTTGCGTTGCCAACTCCTGCTTGAATGTGGTTTGCTCTGCGAATGTCAGTGCGACTTTGCCAGTGCCGAACGCAATTACCAAGCTGCACAGGATGCTGCGCGTCAATCGGAGTATCCCGAGCAGATCTATATCGCTCGCCTCTGCGTCATACGCGTCAATGTCTACTTCTCGCCAGGCCGATGGTACTATGACGAAATCTTAAAAATCGCCAATGAAGCCAGGACTTATGGCCTAAAACGAGCTCAACTGACTGCACTCATGTATATCGTCTGGTTCGAAGGCGTCTATGGTGAGCAAAGAGCCTGGGAAAATCTCATGGGCGAACTCGTGCGTTTCATCCAGATTCAACGTCTACCCATTAATGGTCTTTTGCGGCAATTCGAATTCATCGTAGATATAACACGCTATGTTTCTCCTGAAGTTTCGATGGCACTTCACCGCTCTGCCACATGGATTCGTCAGTATCTGACGCAATCCCCCTGTTAATGGCAACATAGCTTTTTATACTTTTCTAACCCGCTCTCATTGAGCGGGTTTTTTTGCTCCCCCACTTCGGTACGCGCACATCATGCCATTTCTCATCTTCTCCCACCCCAAAAAAGTAAAATGCGACGCGTATTGAGCGAAGCGAGAAGCGGCGCAGCGCGGTGCGTATGGCCGCCAACGGCGCGCCATAGCACCCGCCACAACAACATTTGTGTGGCTATGTTATTTGAAAACAAAAGTTTAATGTTTATGTCGATCATGATCTGCCATCGTCGAACGAACGACTTCAGGCGTCGTGAAACTGTCGATTTCGGCTTCGGTAACAAGGCCGGATTTGAGGAGTTTTTCGCGTATCGAAATGCCCTCTGCCATCGCGTCAATACCCAACTGACAAGCATGATCATAGCCGATGCGTTTGACCATGGCTGTGATGAGCGCTGTTGATGATGCAATACCGGCGCGACATTTATCGATATTGGGAACGATGCCGGCAATGCATTTATTCGCCATCATGAGACAGGCTTCTTTGAGCATTTCAAAGCCATTCAGCAAACAGTCGGCAATGAGCGGAAGGAAGGCGTTGAGTTCGAGATTCCCTTGGCTGATGGCATAAGAAATGGCAGTATCGTGGCCGATAACGAGCATACACGTCTGGATCATGGATTCGGTGATGACGGGATTGACCTTTCCAGGCATAATGGAGCTTCCTGCCTGACGCGGCGGCAATGAAATTTCGCCAATGCCGGCTTGCGGTCCCGAAGACATAAAGCGAAGATCCGTCGATATTTTCAGAAGCGATGTCGCACACGTCTTGAGTATACCGCTGATATAGGAGAAATCATCGAGATTCTGCGTGCCATCAATGAGATCGTTGGCCTGAACAAGGTCGATACCGGTAATTTCGGCGAGTGTGGGCACGACGTTTTCAACATAGGCGTGTGAAGCACTGACACACGTTCCAATAGCGGTACCGCCCAAGTTGACCGTTTTAAGCGCTTTCACGCCACGCGTCGCTCGTATAAAATCGCGATTGAGCGCCTCGGCATAGGCTTTGAACTCAAATCCCAAAGTCGTGAGTACAGCATCCTGAAACTGCGTGCGTCCGACTTTGACAACGTCATCCATGCGGCTTCCCGTCTGACGCAGCGTGAGTTCAAGCGTTTTAAGCGCCGGCATGAAATCTTCGATCTGACGAATAAGAGCCACGCGGAAAGCCGTCGGACACACATCATTGGTAGATTGCTGATAATTGATATCGTCAAGCGGCGAAACGCGTTTGTAATTGCCAAGCGGTTCGTCGAGCATCTGTAGAGCACGATTGGCAATGACTTCGTTCACATTCATGTTGAGTGATGTGCCTGCACCCCCCTGGAGAGCATCGACAACGACATATTCATCGAGAGCACCTTTGCGCATTTCCTCGCACGCACGGAGAATGGCATCGATTTTTTCGGGATCATCCTTCCATGCACCCAGCTTCTTGGATGTCGTTGCACAGGCAAGTTTGACATCGCCCATGGCGTGAACCCACGCACGGTGAACGTGACGACCGGCCACTTTGAAATTATCAAGACTGCGTGCTGTATGAACGCCCCAAAGGGCATTCGCCGGAACGCTAAATTCGCCGATTAAATCGTGTTCTGTTCTAAATTCCATAATATCTCCTAAATCAAATATCCTTCGCGCTTGTACTGCGCTTTCACGTGGTGGCAAGCATGAAAACGAGCCTGTAATTTTATCTATTCCGAATGAAAAGGGCTATTTTTTTGATTCAGTTTTCGGGATTATTGCCCGAAATCAAATAAAACGGCGCATAATAGCGTTGAAGTCACGGTGGACTCGGAAACGCACATGTTTCTCTCCACTGTTTTTGATAATCAAACGCAGAAGAGGATCAGAATAATGAAGTATGGAAAACTGGCAGTATCGCTACTGACACTGTGGGTGATCGGTTTTTGTGCCCAGGCTCAGGCACAGGATGCGGCAAAGCAACTGACGCTTCCAAACGGCGTCCCCATTCGGGATTGTGTCACGCCAATTGACGGCATGGCATGTGTTCCAGGCGGCGCTTTTTTGCGCGGCTCGGACAACGACACACACGTCAAATGCAATCAGGAAAGCTACAACCGCGCCTACCGCCCAAAGAATGCACCCAATCACATCAACACAAATCCTCAGTCCACCGTTTGGATGCAGACGTTTTATATGGATGTGACGGAAGTCACAAACGAGGCGTATGAAGCTTGCGTAAAGGCGAAAAAGTGCGAAAAAGATGGTCCCAAATACGTGGATTTCAGCGCACCCAAACAACCCATCACGGGGTTAAGCTGGTACAATGCAAAGAAATTCTGTGAAGCCCAGGGAAAACATCTTCCGACAGAAGCCGAATGGGAAAAGGCTGCTCGCGGTGAAAACGGCGATCTCTATCCTTGGGGAAACGAACCCGTGGCTTCCTGCGACAATGCCGTCGTCATGAACGAAAAGGGACGTTCCTGTGGCGAAATTAAACGCAAAGGAAAACATCCCGAAAAGGGACGCGTTTTGGAAGTCTGCTCCAAAGGCAAACAACGTTACGGCCTTTGCGATATGATGGGAAATGCGGAAGAATGGACGGCAGACTGGTACACGCCAAGTTGGGAAGCCTGCGGCGAAGCGTGCGCGGGCATAGACCCGAAAGGCCCCTGTGACGGCAAAGAAGTCGATGGCCACAAATGCGGAAAATACCGACATAAATCCGTCCGCGGTGGCTCTTGGTACTGGGAACCGGAACACGCAACCGCGATCCACCGCCGTTCCCATGTGCCGAGTAATGACCCGGCGCATCATTTTGGGTTCCGCTGTGCCGCAAGCGCAGACGAAATGGATGCCCTTTTGAAAAAACCTTAGTGCCTTTCCAAGCCCTTTTGTTTTTAGGGCCCCGCTATCGGCCTGCGTCCGATACGCGTGGCCGGCGCGGCTATCGCAAAGCGATACGCCGCGTCTTTCTTTTCACAGACGGATTTTGGCACATTTCCAAGTGCCTCAAGGTCAAAAACGGCAAAAAATGGCTTCCAAAGGGCAGTCGTTTTTGCAAAAGATGCCAAGAATATGCTAGAATAGTATTAAAACTATGGATAGTGCCAGTAGAGGTACTCAGCTCCGGGGAAAGATCATGGATAAAAGACTGAAATTACTCTGTGCCTGTTTAATGGTAATGGGAATCGGCGGTTGCTCGAACGATGCTTGTCAGGAAGACGAATGTCTTACAGACGATCTGGATATTGCCTCGCATGCGCTGAAACCGCGCAATTTTGATGTCAGCGGCGGCTCACCATGGAGCGAGGTAACCATGTGGGAACCACGACTAACCGTTGAAGAACAACGCTTCGGAACGAAAGTCGTCAAGGGCAAATTTTCGACCGATACTTACGAAGATGTCATTACGGGTTACCATAAGACAAATAAGGAAGACCTGGCGCAGTTTGAGTTTCTCTTCAATAGCTCCACAGGCCTCAAATCGCCACAGATCATGACGCGTCAAGACAATGCGAAGCGTTACCCCAATGCACAAATTGAATTACCCTTGGGCTCTTATATAGCGCCCTTGCCGGCAGCTTTTGGCTACGATATGGCTGCGGGTTCGTATTGCCCAACACTGGGCGGTTCCAACTACAAAGGCGACACGCTGATTGTCTCTATTCCCTGGGAATCCTACGATTATGATGCCAGTACAAAGAAGTTTAAAAAACCGCTCACCGGCGGCGTCGTCATGTATCGCATGATTACCAGAAGCGGTAAACGCGTATTTTGGCCGGCGCAAACGCTCTACAGCTCACCCTATATGCTTGCCGGTGACGTCATTGCCGTCGGCGACCTCAATGGCGACGGACAACCGGATCTCGTCTACCGTTCCACGCCGCTTGACTCTGCGACAACTAACTGGAAACCTGAACGCATCAGCGTCCATCTCAATCTATGCGAAGGCCAAAGCTGCACGACGCTTGCTGGTTCTTCAACCCTCTCATGTACGCTCAAAGAAGACGCAGGCGTCGCGAATCCGACATCAGGTGACACCGCTTTCGGTTCAAAGCTTTATGTTCAGGATCTGGAAGGCAAAGGCAAAGCAGAAATTATCGCTATCGCTCCGATTTCCAATACCATCTATTTTTACAAATATACCGATGGCGCCAAATCACTCGTTCAGTCGCGTGAACCGCTCGTCGCAGAATCGGGCGTATCGTCGATTGCATTTATGGATCTCGATGGTGACGGCGATCTCGACATGCTCGTCGGCGAAGCCGATTATGACAGCAGACGAGGCAGAATCGTCTCTTTCAAAAATCCAGGGAAATACGGCGCTTTTACTTCCGAAGGAAGACAGATCGAAATCATCGGCGATGATCCAAAAGCCAGGTTCGGTGGCGGCGATATCGTCATCGATGACCTCAATCATGACAATGTACCCGACCTGATCGCCAGTTCCATCGGATTAGAAAGCAATTCCGGTCACGAGAGCCTCGTTTCTGTCTTTATGGGAACGAAAGATGGCACGATCTTCAGCCAAAAACCTTATTGGAAATACAAATACGAAACAGGCGAAGAAGGTAGCACCAAGCACAATATCAACGCACTCGGCACATCGATTCTCACCGTCGATGCCGATAACGCTGGTTGGAAAGATATCGTCGCTTCTGCACCCGAAAATACAAAAAATCTTACCGGCAATGTCCGCATCATCAAATCAGGGACTTCTTCCTGCTACACAGCGGATAAATGCCTTATCTCTTCAGTGATAGACGGCGTTTCGACCGAAAAATGTTACGAAGCTGACGAAGTTAATCCGGACAACGCGTGTCAGCGTTGTGATCCGTCAAAAAATAATTTTGGCTGGGCAGAAGTCTCGTGCGAAGGCGATGCCACCGAGTGCAAATCTGCCGCCTACTGCGACAAAGATGTCGGTTGCACGTTCGATGTCAAACCGGATGGCACAGAATGTGGTGTCTCATCGTGCAACAATGCCTCGCTCTCGCTTCAGCAATGTCAGGCAGGGGAATGTACCAAAACGACAGAAAATTGCGGCGACTATATGTGTGCCAGCCAATCAGGTCAAAACGTCTGCCTGACAGCGTGTACATCCGCAGCACAGTGCGCAAATAGCAAGGCCGTCTGTAAAGACAACGCATGCGTCATCAATACCCCACCAGAAATTATCTCAACTTCGATCCAACCCACTCCGGCACGCATCAAACCTGGTGAAACGCTAACCCTCGCCGTGACTGCGCGGGATGCTGATGGCGATGTCCTCACGTACAAATGGTCCGATAACGCCTCGTCTGCTGGCACATTTGCCAACGCAGAAGCTGCCAATACGACCTTTACTGTCAACGAAACGACCACGCCGGGGTTCTACAACCTCTCGATCAACGTGTGTGACGACTACGATTGCGTCAAATCATCCGAATATGATTTTTCATACGAAGTCTATCTTGATCCGGAAAACCATGCGCCAAGTGTCACAGTCAATCCATCTGAAATATCCGGACATCACGGCAACACACTCGAACTCAATGCGCTCGCCACAGATGAGGATGGCGATACGTTGACTTACGCCTGGAAAATTGATCCGAAATATGGCTCTTTCGTTGGCAGTAACACGAATTCAACGGCTGTCTTCACGATCAATGATACGGTGAATATCGGCACAACATTTCAGGTTTCTGTCACAGTCAGTGATGGCAAAGCCAGTTCAGAAAGCTACGCGACAGTCACGGTCATCAATACCCCTCCGGAAATCATCACGACATCGATCCAGCCCATCCCGGCACGCATCAAGCCTAGTGAAACGCTGACCCTTTCTGTAACCGCGCGGGATGCTGACGGCGATGTCCTCACTTACAGCTGGTCTGATAACGGCTCTTCCGCTGGCACATTTGCCAACGCAGAAGCTGCCAATACGACCTTTACTGTCAGCAATACGACCCAACCTGGGCTCTACACAATCTCTGTCAACGTGTGTGACAAACACGCTTGCGTCAAATCATCCGAATATGATTTTTCGTACGAAGTCTATCTTGATCCGACAAACCATGCCCCCATCGTCAAAGTCAATCCTTCCGAAATATCCGGTCATCGCGGCGATAAATTTGAAGTCTATGCGATTGCCTCAGATGAAGACGAAGATACGCTGACATACGAATGGAACATTGATCCCGATTACGGTGCAATCGTTGGCAGTGCCACAGATCCGGCAACAGTCTTCTCTATCAGTAACACTGTAGATAACGGCACGGTATTTTATGTTTCTGTCAAAGTCAGCGATGGCAAAGCCGTTTCTGAAAGCCGCACAACAGTCACGGTTCTGGATGATATCGTCATGCCTCAACCGATCTTTGTCACACCTACTGACGGTGATGTCGTCACTACCCCGTTCGAAGTTGTCGGTATCGTCCAGGTCGAAGAAAATGACGCAGATCACGTCACGCTGTACGATAGCAATATGAACAAACTCTGCGTCAGCGATGTCTTGGAAAAACGCTGGACATGCACCTTGGATGTAAATACGCCGGGCGATCTTACGCTCTTAGCCATTTACGATGATGGTATAAACGCCTCAGAGCCCACATATATTACAATTAAGGTCGCTGCAGCAAACAAGATTCCTGTGATTGAATCCCCTGAAAATGGTGCCACGACGACAGCAAACGTCGCCTTTTCCGGCACCGTCGCCGCAACCGAGGGAGCCGTCTACGTTTGGGAACGCATCAGTGATCAGGATAGAACCCTCGTCTGCCAGGCGGGTGTACAGGCGGACGGCACATGGATCTGCGTCAACGACAAACTTGCCATCGGAGAACATACCATTGATGCTTATTGGAAAAACGGCGACGAAATGAGTGACTTCTGTCCGGCAGTAAACTTTACAGTCGATGCCACAGACACCTCCCTTTCGATCACTTCAATCACCGACGGCACGACGATCGATACGTATTCCGGCCTGTATGTCACAGGTACAGCAACGAGCGGTGCAGCCGTGGAAGTCTCTATCACGGCTTCTAGCAATAATGAAAGCATCGCCGACTGCAGCACGTATGCAGACACAACGGGACGTTGGTATTGCACGTTTGACGCCAGCCAGTCTTCTGACGAAACAGGTGTGTTGGCAAACGGAACTTATACTGCGTATGCAACAACGACACGTGGCGAATATGATACGACTGTCGAGGTTTCTTTTAACGTCGAAAACATCATCCCCAATCCGCCATCAACCCATACCCCCAAAGGTGGGTCATGTAGCATGACCCACCATGCCCCCACGTCCACCCCCTGGTGGCTCGCCATCTGTGCGGCATTTGGTATGTGTGTGCTTCCTCTCCGAAGACGCAATAGAGACTAAACACACCAAAATTTGGGAATATCAGTGACGGAATCATCTACAAATCTGTCTCTCTGTTGTTGTATAAAACGGACATAGTCTACGGCGGAAATTCGACCATGCGTCGCATTTCCGCCGCAAGAATTCTGTTACAAATTTGTCTGCTTGTTGTATAGAAAAGAAACAGCTTGTGGCTGAAACCAATCGGGTGTTGGTAAAGCGTCACAGAGATTTCTGTAAGCAGGAGAACGATGAAACATAAACACGTCCTTAAATGCCTGATGGCAGCGGCTTTCTGCTTTGTAACGACAATGGCTTATGCCCAGCAGGGCTTTGAGTTTGACGAAGTTCCGTCTACCGAGCAATCAGCAACGTCCAACGCCACACTTTCCAGCGTTGATACCGCGCAGTTCACGGTTAATTTTAATCAGAAAGTCATTTCCGGCGAATGGATCTGGGTTGACGAATCCGGAGAAAACTTCGATCAGGCCGTCGTGGCTTGCGTCGACGGGAAAAACATAAACACGATCTATGTGGGTGGCAACAACGGCCTCTACGTGTCACAGGATGCCGGTGAATCGTGGTCAGAAGTGCTTCACCTCAGTTCGTACGAAGCCCCTTCCCGTCAAATGGAAGACATCACCGCCAATCTGGCAGATGAACAGATCATACGCTTCAAACGTGACTTTATTTACAATGAGGTTTCTTCAACCTACGACACCTCATTTGCCGATGCGATTGATGACGAAATCACCGATGACGAGCTGCTCATTGCCGAAACGACGGATGATATCGACATTTTTTCGGAATATGACCTCGATATCGAAAAAGATCTGTCACACGCCTTTGACTCGGTTTCCTCTGACGATCTGGAAGACACCAGCACCCCATCAAACAATTTGCGTTTTGTAGACCGCTATGCCGCCCAAATCGCAATGGGTGCCGATCCCGATGAAGCCCTTGAAGCCCTCTCTGGTGCCAATGCTGTGTGGGACATTTATTCAAATTTGCAGGCGACTTGGGCGCTGACGTCAGAAAACCTGCTCGTTTCTCATAACAGCGGCAAAACGTGGGTATCCCTGCTGCCAGCGGTCGATCAGCCCCTGGTTTCTTTTGCCATATCCGAATCCGGCCAGGACATCGCCGTTGGCACGACAAACGGCATCCAGCTTTCACGCGACGGCGGTAAAACATGGACAGCAATACAGACGGGCAACATCATCCTGAAACTCGCATGGACACGCGACGGCAGGCTGCTCGTGGCTTCTTCAGCGGGAGCAGGCTATCTGCCTCGCGATGGCAAAGCCATCGTCCCGCTCGCCATTGACCTTCGCAGCGACGAAGTCATTCTGGATATCGCCGTCTCTGAACGCAGTGAAGCGATCTTTTTGACAGAAAACACCCTGTTTTATGTCATTCCGGATGGCCGTGTTTCGATGATCCCCAATCTTCCCTTCGACACGGAATACATGCGTCAAATCGTCATCGATAAGACGATGGATCACGTCGTCTTGCGCACCGATGTGAGCGTCTATGAACTTCGTGACGGATTATGGCACCGTCAGACAGAAGGTCTTTTCGGCGATATCACGCGCTCAATCGCCCTTATTCCGAACAATGTCAAATCACCGGCTCTCCTCGTCACGGATTCCGGCGTCATGTCTGCCATGACATCGGTGAAATACCTCAACGATTCAGAAAAATACGAACTTCTAAAACGCCAATGGGCTCAGGAACCGACGGATGCAGAAATCATTCATGCCGCACTCATCGCACACGGCCTCGACGATGATGCCGTCGATCAGTGGAAAACCCGCATCTGGACGTCGATGCTCCTGCCGAGAGTCAATTTCTCCTATTATCAGAAAAATACAATGACGCGTCGCCCGACGGTGACAGACACCTATACCGATGGTCAAGGTACGACGCGAACATTTGCCTGGGATCAGCAGAAATCGAAGGTCCACTACTGGGAAGTCATGGCACACTGGGATTTTGCCCTCGACGTTCACCAGAAAGACGAAATCAACGTCCAGCGCCTCTCATACCGCCAGGCTGCGGATCGCCAAAGACTCATTACCACGGTCGCCAAAGTCATTCGTGACCGACATAAACAACAAATGAACGGCCTGAAAGCTACCACTTCTAAATCCGGTTTAAAGAAGGAAATCAAGCGCCTGCTTGCACTCGCCGAATTGGAAGCTCAGCTTTATTATCTGACAGGAGGGTATTTCAGACCCAAACACGACTAAAAATAAAGCCTGACGGCCTCCACGTGGCACATTCAACATCCAAACACGATGCCACGCATACATTAACGTCCATTCAACATCCAATCGAAATCCATACAGTTATTTTTCATCATCACATCACCCGGAGCCCCAAACGGCTTGGATGACATTTTTCGGGAGACAACCATGAAACGTATTCTCACATCCCTGATTCTCGGCGCAGCCCTTCTCACGACCCCCGTTCTTGCGAGTGCCCAGGATGACGCCAAAGAAATCCTCGCCCGCTACAAAACGGAACCGACCGTAGAAGCCACGATGGAAGCAGCCCTTGAATATGCCGGCATCACGACTGACCGACTTGACAGTCTTTACAGCCGCGCCCAAGGTTCCCGTGCCCTTCCGAAAAAAGTGTATTATGAGTACCAGGGTCGTTTCCGAGATACCGATCGTCCGCAGGAGCAAACCAATCTCGATGACGCGGGCAATATCAAATCCGTCGTGAAGAAAACCTACAAAGAGGATCAGGACTACGATCAGCACAAAGTCCGCGCAGAATGGGAACTTTCCGGCCTCGTCTACAACTCGGATATGCTCAATGTCTACAAAGCCATGTCCTCGACAGCCAAAGACCGAGATAAGCTCCTCAAAGACGTCACCAAGATTTATTATGCACGCCGCAAACATCAGATCACGATGGACACGGATACCAGCGCTGACGTCATCACGCGTCTCGATCAGGAAATCAAGCTCCAGGAACTGACGGCACAGCTCGACGCCTACACCGGCGGTTGGTTCTCCAAACAACTCAAAAACCGTTAATCCGTCTGTTTACGGCTCACACACGCTATTGTTATGAACCGCACACACATCACACGTTCCATGCGTTTATGCATGGTCGCCTTTTGTTTATGGGGTTGTTCGCGCACACCGGTGCCCGATGTCGCGGATGAACCGGTCGAACCGGAGGTGGTCGTTCCACCTCCGCCGAAGCAGCTCCCGCCGCCAGGCAACCCAGGTCCCGTCCTGCTTCAGATCGTCTCGCTTTTTCCGTCCCAGATTTTTGGGACGGCCGCGACCCCTGACTATTTTGCCGTTGCCACGCAAGGGGACGCTCGCGACGAAAATTTGTGCCCCCAAACCAAATTACCCAATTGTTTCAAGGGCACGGCCTATATCACGCAACGCATCAATCCAAATGAGCCCAAAATCGTTCCGCTCTACGAATCGGATACGCAGACAGGTGCCCGCGTCGATGATATCGCCGCAACGACAGATCGGTTTTTCTTTGGCATTACCGAAGGCCTTTATGCCGGAGATGTGAGAACGACGACGCTCCTCGTCACAGATCAAAATGGCAATACGGAACGCTCGATTGCGATGAATCCGCCAAAACAAATCGTCTATCAAATGGCACTTTCGGGCGCCGAAACAAACGTCACGGCCTGCATGATCACCAATTCCCACGAACTTGCTGTCGATGACGCCCACATCCGCTGTGAACAGATAGACGCCGTTTATGGTACGCGCACGACTATCCTCGATTGGCCATTTAGCGTCACACCGCGTTCGCTCGACATCGCCCTGCTCAAAACGGATCTGCTTTTGGCCTGGACTGCCGGTGGACGCCTCTATGCCGCATTTTCGGACACGCCAGAACAAGTCATGGAATTTGGTCCCGCGCTCTCCACTGGTCCCTACCTCGCCGTCGGTCACGAACAATTCCTTCTTGCCTGGCTCGACGACACCGGTCAGACGCGCGTCACGCGCATCGTTCGCGGCGAACCACCCTCCAAAGCCCTTCTTCTTAACGGAATCCTCGACCGCACACTCGGCGGGCTCGTCGCCACCGTTCCGGGCTTCCTTCTCGCCTTCCGCTACGACAACAGCCAACAGATCGCCCTCATTGAACCCGATCTTTCCGCATGGCACCTCGTCGAAGGCAAAGCCCCGTGGATGCTGCTTTCCGATTATGCTGCCATCGACATTGACAATGCGCATCAAGGCAAAATTATCTGGCAAACGGCAGAATCCCTGATTGGCGAAAATTAATTGGATCGCCAAAATTCATTTTCCCTTTTTTTTGCGAGCGTCATGACATTGCCGCTCGTTGCGGGCTTCTCGCTTCGCTCCATACGCCCGCATTTTTCTTGGCTTGCGCCCGTTTGGCCAATTCCACACGCGCCCGAAGGGCGCGAAGGGATTGCAATACCACGTTGTGGGGGCGTTGCGGGGGCACAAAGCCCCCGCTGTGGGGGTAGCGGCGTATTTTCCTGTTGGGACGTTCCATGGAACGTCCCTGCAGTTCCCAGGAACGTCCCTACAGGAAAATAGCCGCGTAGGGGGCCACTGCCCCCACAAAAAAATCCTAAAAAAAATGCCATTCCTAAGTGCCAAAAAGCTGTTTTGAAAAAATCAACCTGAACATGCAAAATTTTGTAACTTTGGCGCAGCGCGTTAAACATAGCCTTGTCGTTTTTAGCGTTCGTTTGTTATGCGGGGAGGCACAATGAAAGAAGGTCGCTGGGGCATTTTGCGTGTTTTTATGTTGGTTTTGGGCGTGATTTTTGTGGGTATGCTCATTTTTGCGGGTTCCCAATTTGTCCTTCGCGGCCATGTTGATCAGGCACTGACCATTGATATTGAAAAGCGTCTTCATCCGGAAACACCGGAGGGGCAACGCGGCATGGTGCGCCAGGCGGAACCCTATCATTACGATTTTTTCACGCTTCTCGACCAACCCGTGCCCGAACGTGCCCTGCCTGAACTTGATCTGCCGCAAAATCCTGCGCTGAAAACGCGCGTCAAAGTCAGTGAATTGAAGCTTTCGGGGAATTTTGCGATTCAGGTATCTTCATTTTCATCGTCAAGCGATGCGCTTGCCCTGGCGCGTGAACTCCAGTCACAGGGTTACTTAGCCGTAATCGTCAACGATGTCGTCGATGGCAAAGGGCGTTACCGCGTGAGAATTGACGGGGGCAAACAGCGCGAAAACGCTGAACAGATTCAAGCTGCACTCGCCAGAAAAACGGGTTTCAAAGGCATGATTGTTACGCTTTAAGCACATTTTGTGTTGGACATGGGACGGGCATCCAGAGGGATGTCCGTTTTTCGTTTTTGGAGTTCGTTTTCCTTCAAAAAGAAAAAAATGTGTCCCAAAACCGCCTTACACCTTGAAAATTTGACCTTCAAAAAAATTATGCATGCTGTCTTTGCTTGAACACAAAACCCGTATGGTTTAGAAGATAGATTGCTTATTCTTGTGCGAAAGCACTATCTGTAAATCTATTTAGGGGACACCATGGATAGCATGAAAGAGCAAATTATCGCGTGCCAAGAGGCTTTTGAACGTCATCCTGAGGATCAGGAAGCTTTTGACAGATATTCGGATATTCTGTTGGAAAATAATGAGCTGCAAGCTGTTATCCGATTGGCTATGGAGCATGAAAAACTTGCCCGCTGGGAAAAGATCATCGCCAAGGCAACACAACTGGCTCAGCAAGAGGCAGACAAGCCACGTCAGAGCCAATTGTTTATGTTGTGCGGCAATCTTTGCGAACGTTGTCTGAAAAACAACGATTATGCATTGAAATATTACCAACAGGCAGCCAAATCATTCCCACTCAATGCCAAGAGTTTTGATGCTTCACGCCGCATTTTGACGCTAAAGGGCGACCACAAACAAGCCGTTCGACTTCTTCAATTTGAAATGCAAATCATGGAAGAAGCTGTGTCGCGCTGTCGGGAATCTGGGGAAGATGCCAAAGCATTCATTCTGCATGAAGCCGAACTTTGTTATGAGATGTCCGCATATTGCCGAGTGCTTAATCTGACGGAAGGTGCCAACGATTTTGAGAAAAAGGCACGCATGATTAACAATGATCATGTGGAAGCGATCAAAGCTGGCATTGATGCGAAATACCAGTTGAATAAGAATACCGCATCGGAAGCGCAGGCATCGGAAGATACCAACAAAGCTGCCGAAAACAATGAAGCGGAAGACGTCGCTAAAAATAATGAGTAAACGAAGTAAAAGTAATCAACACCTGCAATGTTTTGGAAGTTGAAATGGCTGACGAAAACATGTTGGTTGAAGCTGGTACCTGCGGCGGCTACATGGGCCCTGTAGGCATTGACCCTGAAAAAGTTATGGT
>JAFOHE010000241.1 GCA_017421975.1 Pseudomonadota bacterium | reverse complement strand
TCGGCATCATGATGGTCAAGATGGGTGCCAAACGAGACGATCGCACGACAGAAGGCACCCAGGCGATTTTTGAGATGACGCAGGCAAAGATTGTCTATCATTCGGTTTGGAAGTGCCATGTACTGCGATTTGTGCCGATTTCTGAATTTCCCTGCCAGCATACAAAAGCGATTCCAGTTGGAATGGAGCTTGGTACGTGCTGATTCGGTAAGCATTATACCTGCAAGTGTATGCATAGCGTTTGGAAGCATAAAGATGATGTTCGGTTGTATTTGTTCGACGATTCCGAGCGGTGCGGATAAAAAGGCATGCGTCATGGCAAAGGTAGCACCGGAACAGATACAGGCAGAAAAAACGCTCAACAGGGTTGCACACACAGTCTGTGGAACGTAAAGAACAGTGTCATCAGACTGGATTTTGAGCCGCGTGATGAGATCCATAGCCTGGATTTTCAGCATTTCCTGGCTCAGAATGATGGCGCGTTCACCACGCGTTGTACCTTGTGAAAATACGACTGTGCATGGCGTTTGGGGCGCATAAATGTGGGGGCGAAGTGGTTTGGGAGCTTTGCTTTCAAGGCATGATTCGAGGCTCACGACGCCGTTTGGAAGCGGCCAACCAAGAAGTTTGTCAACCATGGTGCCGTTCGCACAGCGGTTATCCATATAAACGATCACGTGCAAATTCGGAAGCGCGGGTGATCTGCTATCAAGCCAGGTCTTCACGTTCTCCGGAGCCTCAACAACGACGATGCGCGCTTTTCGTTGATCGGCGTCAGCAACACAGTCTGCGTGCTTCATATCCGATGGATAAAAAACGGTAACAGCACCGATGTGGAGACACGCAAGCCATATAATAAGGACTTCTGAGCGAAGTGAGGAGGCTACGGCGACGTAATCTCCAGCTTCGATGCCAGCTGATCGTAGCCATGTGGCCATGCCAAGGATGATTTCCTGAAATCGGCCACGGCTGCGTACATAGCCTGTTTGCGGTGAATGTAACGTCACCATGCGGTGATCGGGATCCGTTTCACAATGCGTCTCAAGCTGAGCCCATATCCAGGATGTATCATCGCTTGTCGGATTCACAGCTTTAATTTCACCCATGCCAAAACTCCTTCGTGAACGGTGTACAGATATCATTTACCACGTTTTCGCAACAAAATACCATATTTGACGGATGTCTGTGCTATTTTGCTTTAGATCCTTTATCCATAGTGCCTTCGAACAATGATGAGCTATGATAGAAAATAGGGTAACGATTCAGGCCGCTTTGATCCCAAACATAAAGGTTGGGCGGAAAAAACGGAATCGATACAAGATGATAGACTGCTGCTATGCCGATTCTGTCATGACGAGAAAAAATATGCTATGGTGGTTTTGGCAGAATAAGGCTGTGTTCGATGGTATGCATGGTATAGATGCAGTTTGGACGAATCTTCTGCTCACGGAGATAAAACGTCCTGTAAGGGACAGAAGCTTTGGCGTGAAAACGTCGTTATTGCGGAGTTTATGAATATGGTACCCAATGCTTTTGAGATTACGATTCTCGTCTTGGCAATGTTGTTTATCATCGTATTGATGAACATGTTCAAAATATCGGACAAGCTAGCCCGCGCCATCGTCAAAAAGGACAAGGCAGAATGAATAAAGAAGCTTTAGTGACGCATCTTGCCGCTCGCGTCGAACCGTTCGCTGCCCTTTTTGATATTTTTGAAAATGCTGGCTTTCAGCTTTATGCCGTGGGTGGGTGTGTGCGCGACTGGTGTCTTGGTAAAACGCCGAAGGACGTCGATTTTACGACGGATGCCACGCCAGATGAAACATCTCGGATACTTGCTGATCACGGGATGAAAGTTATTCCTGTGGGGGAAGCGTTCGGTACGATTGCGACGTTGATTGGACGCGAATCCTACGAGATCACTTCGTTTCGTGTGAAAGAATCCTACACAAAGGGGAGCCGGCATCCTGTTGTTCGTTATGGACATTCGCTCGAACAGGATCTCGAACGACGTGATCTGACAATCAACGCCATGGCTGTGGATAGACATGGCAATCTCAAAGATCCCTTCGACGGTGCAGGTGATCTTGAACGCGGTATCTTACGTGTCCCACACAGTTCGGAGGAACGTTCAATCGAGATCTTTACGGACGATCCTTTGCGTATCCTTCGATTGGCGCGTTTTCTTGCGCGTCTTGATTTTACGGTGGCACCGGAAGCGACGGCTGCGGCTAAACATTGCGCCGGAGATGTGTTGCTCGTCAGTCATGAACGTTGGTTCGCTGAACTTGATGGACTCTTACGTGCGCCTTATGTTTCGCAGGCAACTGCGTGGTTGTCCACAACGGGCGTTCTTGGGCTATTACTCCCCGAAATCGCTTCTCTAGGCCTCGTTTCAAAGACTGTGGTGACGCTTTCCGGGGATTGTGTTGTATGCGATAAGCGTCCGACGCTCTTACAGCAAACAACACGCCTCGTCGAGGCGTGCCGAGCGCTCAATGCCGATCCGTGGGCCTCATTCCTGGCTTACACGGGCTGTATGTTTACCGATGATGGAAAAACATCTGCCAATGTTTCTCAGCTTGTTGCCAATGCGGTTCTTTTGCGCCTGAAGGTGTCAAACGCTTTTCGAGAAAGAACGTTGCGTCTGATGCAACCATTGCCTCCTGGAAGGCCGACACGCCGTCTCGCAAGAGAACGTGCACAGATGTTGCTTGACGATCTCCACATGTGGTTACGCTGTCTCGAGGCGCGTAAAAGCATTTTGCCTGAGGATACGCGTGAGGACGAAACATCGCGCCTATTGGCGTGGCATGAAGCGCTCAAACCTTGGCTGAGTGATCCTGCTTCCGCTTGTATCGAATGGCCTGAAGGCTTCTCAAAAGCTTTGGCAAACGCACTCGGAATTAAAGGTAAATCCCTCGGGCTTTGCATAAAATTTTGTCATGAATCGGTGATGAACGAAGAAATTTCGGAACACGATGATATGGCCAAAATTATTGATTGGGCCAAAAAACACTTTGTTCCAGAAATGGAATGATTTATAGAGGTTGTCGTTTTGAGACGACATCAATCGTTTGACAAAATGCTTTGGTCAGAGTAGGTAAAAAGTTGACTGCTTAGG
>JAFOHE010000240.1 GCA_017421975.1 Pseudomonadota bacterium | reverse complement strand
CATCCTCCTCATCATCCGATGTACCGCTTCCCCTTGTTGAGGAACCAGCTGCTCCCAAGTACTATACGAAGGAAACACCACCGGAAATTGGCTATTTCGACATTGTCAATATTCAGGTCCGTCAGGCAATCATCATTAATGCTGCCGTCAAACCTGTTCGTATCGGCCATGCTGGTGACATGGCTGATCTCTACGCTGAAACGATTAATGATCGTGTTGAACGATTCATTGAGGTTCTTTCCAAACCTGATTCTTCGATCCAGTTTAATTCGGAACTCACTCCAGGATACGAGGACGACCTGATAGAGAATATGCCTGACCGTGGCTTGGTCCTTCATCCCAAAAAGAAGAAAAAGTCATCCTCCCTTTTTTAACAGCAGGCAGCGGGCATATTCCTATTCTTGTTCTTGGTGCATCTCTTTCACGGGGTACATTGTTCCGCTCTAAACAGCACAAGTGCAGCGTTCATCTCATCCAGAAACGCTCGTTGGAATGAAGTGTACTCTGGTGCCGTTTTATTTTTAGCTGCATCCTTCGCGGCTTCATCCTTGCTCATTATCAGGAATCACCATCATGCATAGACCTTTCGCGCTTATCCTCGCAGCTCTGACACTGACATCATGCACAAGTTTGTCCTCCGGCTGGCAAGCGCTCAATCGTGGAGATTATTCGAAAGCAAAAGAGATTGCGGCATATCATTTGGCCCAAGATCCCATGAATTCGGAAGTGTATCGACTATCAGCAAGTACCTATCTCGCCGAAGACCATGCTGATGAAGCCATACGTTCTGCCAAATTTGCCGTTACACTTGATGAAACGAATGAACAAGCTTCCGTTATCCTTCAAAAGGCGTACGCAGCCAAGAAAGACTGGAACGGTTTATGTACCGAAATAGACAGAGCCTCGCGCCTCGATATCATACGCACATCCCATGAAGGACTTGAATCTCAGTGGCGTGAAGCCGCAACAAGCCTTCTCACAGCCGGTCAGTCCGATGGCTGGCCATGCTATCAGGCATTAAAAAATGCCAATGCGGATGTATCCACGTTGCCAGATATCGCTGCTTCCCGCCGTGCCTATTCAGAATCCCTTGTCAGACGGGGACGTTATGCCGACGCCATCTCACTTCTCGAATCTAGTTCCGATCCATACGACAACCAATTGATGGCGGCTCGCGTTTATTACCAGCACCTCGACCGCGATCCGGCACGTGAGAAACTCCGTCAGTATATGGATAATCCAACCGTGAAGGATCCCGAACAACGTATCGCTGATGCCGCTGAAATCGCGCAAAATGGCCGCGATTACGAAATGGCAGACGAAATCCTTCGTGCAACGTCCTCCCCTTCGCAGGCACTCAATCATGCGATTGTCAAACTCCATCTCGGTCAAAAAGAAGAAGCGCGTGCCTACGTCAAAACATGGTTTGCCATTCCTCGCGAAACGAAGCTTTATCTATCCGCCATAAGTTCACTCGCATTACTGGGATTTTCTGACATTGCATGGGAAGGATGTGAAAATGCGACCTTTTCCTCAGAGGATGCCTGGTTTTCCGTCTCCGATACTTTTATATCCTTTGGGGCTTCTAGTTATGCGCGATTAGCCATAGAGACTTTTGCAGAAAAACATCGGGACGATATATCATCCTGTATGCAGGCAGCACAATGGTTCTCCAATCACCAATATACAGGTGAAGCTATTCGTTGGAGTGAACGCGCGGTACAATTGGGAGCCACCGATTCGACATTCACACTCAATCTTCTCGATCTCTATGGCCAGACACGGGATTTTCGTTCTCTGCAGAGAAGTGCATCTGCTTATCTCGTCTCTCAAACGACACGCCTTGTCGAAGCAAACTGCGAAGTTGCACAAATCTATGCCAAGTACAATGACACGGCACGAACGTATGAACTTCTTACAAACGCTTCCAAAGTGGGAAAATTGAACGATGCCTGTGAAACGCTCTATCTCAAAACCCTTCAAAAAACGGGAAATTACGATATTTTATATGCCAGACTTGAGCAACAAGCCGAGGCGGGCAATCTTTCGCGTTTGAAAATGGCAAAATGGTTTTCAGACAAAGCTGAAACCGAAAAAGCTTTCAAAGCCTCCCTGGCTCCTTACCGACGCACTGATGCCGAACCTGGTCTTCGACGCGATGCGGAATATGAGATGGCGACCTATGCGTACGACATTTTAGAGAATGAAAGCGAAGCGCAAGATGCGCTGCGTCAAATGCTCGAAGCAGGCAATCATTATCCTGCCGTTTACGAAATGGCCGCCAATTTCTGGGTATCCCGAAAACACTTTGATAAAGCCTTGGACTATGCAAACCAGTGGCAAAACCAACATCCATCTGACCCAAAAGCAACACTATATATTGGTGAGCTCAATCTCAGATCACAACACTATGCAGAAGCAGAAAAGACCTTTGATGCTTATGTCGAGCAGGTATCACAATGTCACAGTATGCCGTCTGCATCATGCGATCCCACTTCTGCCATCAAAAGTGTCATGCGAACATATCAATCAACTCAAGCAGATGAGGAGGCTTATAACTGGTTTTTGAAGACCTATTCCCACTACCAGAATGAAGATTCCCCCGATCTGTCACTACTTGCGCTTTATGCGAACACAACTCTCAATGAGAGTGCCCGTCAACATAGAATTTCGATCACGACCGCTCAAGAACTCAAAAAGCAGGCTTTTTCCGCTTATGAAACGCTCATTGATCGTGACAAAGATACCCTACGCTTGGCCAATTATGGTCAAACACTCATGGTACAGGACCAATATAATCTTGCGCGTCGCGCGTATGATAAAATAGAAAACTCGGATCGGTATGATGCAGGCTTGCGCCAATCCCATCTTAAGGCATGCCTCAAATCCGACTGTAGTGATGACAAGCTTAAGAAAATTCTTTCCGGTCTTCATACATCCAAGAACTGGAAATCATCTCTGTCATTGCTCCGCGATGCCAATCGCACAGACCTCGCACTCTCCTATTTTGAATCAGAAATTGAATCCCCCCAGTTGGACACACGAACATCAGCCCTCAATGAACTGATCACACTTTACCTTGAACTTGGTCAATCATCGCGTATTTCCGAAATTTTTTCACGCTTTGAGGCAGTGGCACCAGCACAACCCCAAACGCACACAGCTTTACTTCAGGCAACACTGCGCATAGGCAATTGGGATGAAGCCGCACGTCATTTCGCCTTTATTGTACAGCATCGTCCAGATACGCGCGAAACTTATCAATATGGCGTTAAACTTTCTCGAATTGTCCCCGACCATGCCGAGATACAACGTTTATTTCAAACGCTCATTCAGTTTGCCGAAGGTGCACCCCATCGGCTCGAATGGCTCGCTGAAGCATACGAAGACTGTGGCCTTTCTGACCAAGCGCTTAATTACTATTTGAAATCGGAGCATGCATCTACGGTCACACAGGAAGCACTTCAGTTCCGAATTCTGCTGATGAGCATTGCAGCAGGCAACAAAACAACCGAAAACAAATACAGAGCAAGCATCGAAGACTCCGTCCTTTGGAATCATGAGCGCATCTACCAGCTAGCCCTCGCATACGAGAAAGCTGACAAGCTTCAGACGAGCCATTACCTTCTCGAAAAAGCCATCAAACTTGTCCCTGAAAACACCAAATATCGTAGTTACTATCTTGAGCAGGCCCTTCGCTCTCGAAACACGGGTTTGATTATGAATGCCTTATCAGAGGCCATACAGCAGCCGACAGCAGAAGTTATGCAACCATTGACGCAAAACGGTGCCTGGCTTGATGCGATAGACGCTATCGATCAGTTTGCAGCCATTGGCCAATATGAAATGGCCACCGCATCAATGATTATGCTCCAATCACCATATATTCTCATGTTTGGCAGGGACGCCTATATTCGAAAGCTCAAAGAAGTGGCTTCTCATGCAGTGACCTATGAGGCGGATGCCAATGAAACGCTTTCAAGTCTTGCGCTCGACAGCGATACCCCGTCGGACGCCTTTTCTCACTTGTCGAATGTTCGACATGGTGAGGTTTGGGCAAATGCAATTCTTCAGAATCCTTCCGCTTACGCCACGCTTCTCACACAAATTGAAACACATCGCAGCACCATGTCACCCAACATGCGAAAAGGCTTCGACAGTGAAGTGTATCGCACGCTTCGCGCACATGAAACAGAAGATACACGTTTGAGCGATACGTATGCCGAGTTAAGCGGTATACATCGAAGTGATTCTGAAGCCATCATGGATGCGCTTTTAAGTACACAATATGCAGATGCCGCACGCCAAATCGCTTTCACAGATTTATCACCGACCGACATCGTTCGCGTCCTTGCTGTTCTGTCATCACGAGGCTTCCACAAAGAAGCTCAATCACTTGCGCAATCTAAATATGAGCATGCAGACAAAGCATTGCTACCTTACCTGGCTTTGATTCGTCTCATGTATGGCGAGCGATCAACCGAGCTTTACGATGCTTTTGCTAGGATTGATCTTCAAGTGCTTCAATTATTGCCGACTGAAACACTTGCCCGCATTCTTCACCCAACCTTACTTGCAATGCTGTTTCAATCCGTCCCTGTCACAGCATACGATACTTTATTCCATGCAGCCTGTCGGCATGCAGCTCGCTATCCAGAGGATGCAATGTCGATTCATTCAACCGTCCGTCAAGCGATTCATGCGCATCCCCTTCGTTCTTCTCTATTGTTAAGTTATGGCCGGCGCGCCCTTAATGATGGTTTTATATCGGAAGCCATGGACGTCATTGAACAGGTTGAATCGATTCTTCCTGACAGTGCACTTGTTCAGTACCGTAAGGCGATGATTCTAGATCGAGCAGGAAAAACCTCTGAAGCCATAGAAGCCCTTCACCGTGGTATTCTTCTAACCGCCAATGTCTCGAATTATCTTCAGGAAGCGCGTAATGCTGCGT
>JAFOHE010000239.1 GCA_017421975.1 Pseudomonadota bacterium | reverse complement strand
ATGCTTGATACTAAAAAAAATTCTCTGAAACACTCATCTGTTTCAGAGAATTTTTTACAATAAATTATATTCACTAATTGATTGAAAACATACGGGGGAACTTGAATAGGCGTTGTTGAAAACAGCGTTTTGAAGACTTGCGGATGTAAAGTTTGCGCCGGAAATCATGCTCGTTGAAAAATTAACCTGTTCTCCGATAATACTCATGAATTTACTTTCGCTTAAATTGGCTTCGGAGAGTTTGGCACGGCTTAAATCAGCCTTTGAGAAGTCCGAGCCGACGGCTTTGATGCTCGATAGATTTGCTTCGGTAAAGCGTGTCTCGCTCAGATTGGCTCCGCTTAGCTGGGCTTTGAACCAGTTTGATTTTTTGAATGAACCACCATGGCCATCCAAACCGTCCGCCTGAATACCTGAAAGTGAGGCAAAATTGGCATTTACGCCCGTAAAATTGGATGCGCCTAAAATGGCGTTACGAAGGTCAGCTCCCGAAAGATTGGCTCGGGAAAAATCCGTATTTTCGAGGCGGCAGTCGCTAAATCGGGCGCCTTTTGCGACCAGTTCGATACATTTGGTATGGTTGAGGTTGGAACCTTGAAAATCTGCTCCAGATACATCGGCCTGGCTCAGATCGCACGAAGAAAGGTCAGTGTCGCGGAAAATCGTATATTTCAGGGATGCGGACTGAAACTGGCATCCCGAGAGATTACTACCCTCAAAATGAACGCGTTCAAGCTGAACACCATGAAAATCAATGCCACTGAGGTTGATGCCACGCAAATCCCGACCGTTGGGAATCTCTTTTACACCGCAAAATCCGACGAGGATCTTAGGCCAGTCAGCATCCCCACGCTGAAAGGCTGCAATGAGTTCTTTGCGTTTTTGAATCCCCACTCCGGTTGACCATCGAAAGACAGGATCTACCACGGCGTCCCTCCTTATTTAATGAATGCATCTGCGTTCAATCTGTCACACACTCACACGGCTGAATAAATAGCCGTTCAAATTTAACATAATTGCACGATCCCTGCAAATAAACACGATGTTCATCATCTCAACGTTTTGTTGAAGCGTTTTGAAAGTATTGTGTCTGAAAACATGGGGTATGGATGCGGGAAAGGGATATCGGGGCGTAGAACATGATTGAAAAAAGCATCACGAGGCTTTTGGAAACGCATAAAGTCGCTATATGTTAACGGAATACGATCCCTTGAGAATAATGCCATCGGGCTGAGCCAGTCCGATGGCGAACATGTCGTACATGTCGTGCAAAATCGGCATCACGTTTATTTACCATAGACGAGAAGCGTGCGAACCGTAAGAAAAGTGACATACATCTTGCCCTGTGATTCGAGTATCTCATCGACGATACCTTCACCGAATTTTTTGTGAAGGATGCGGTCGCCGAGGACATAGTCAGTTCTTTTTATGTTGTATTCTTTCGTGTCATTGCCGTTATGTTCGACGCGTGGTGTCAGAATGGCAGGTTCAGCTGCCGCCTTTGATGAACGTTTTTCACCGGCGGCGCGAGGTGTTTTTGTCCCTGTCGATTTGATCTTCGCATCTGGATCTGACGTTCCAAGTGCGATACTTGTCGATGTGTTCTTTTTGACTGTCAAACGATCGCGGTGAAGAGGGCGATATTTGTGGCGTCCGCCACATGATTTACATTCAACTTCCACAATTTTTCCGTCATCTACGGCAACAATGACGTGCCATGATTCTCCGCATTTACTGCATTTAGCTTCGACATCTTTGCCAACAGCAGAATCATCAATCCTTAAGGTGCTTGTTTGTTGCATTTTCTTTCCTGTTTGTGACGTAATGTTAAACCATTCCTTTTGAATGATTTCCAAAAAAGCGGGGGAAGTTCTACGCGTATCCAAAGCGTTTGGCAAGTCTTGAGGAACGTTCCCGTATGAATAGCGCCAAATGATCGTGCAGGGACGTTCCATGTAACGTCCGTATGATTCCATCTCTGTCCCCGAAGAGCGCCAGATCATTGAGTAGGTATGTTTTAAGTCATGTTCCCGTATGATTTTATTGTTGTGGACATAGTTAATGTTTGTGGACATAGTTAATGACGCTGGAGGAAAAGTTGCTTTGATGGCAAGGGGGCATGCCCCTTGTCGGATGCAATCGTCTCTTTTATGTCCACAGTCATAAGTCATATCTTCGTTGTCCATACGCATTGTGGGGCGATGTGGGGGCGTTGCGGGGGCGTTTGCCCCCGCAGAGGGGGTAGCGGCGTATTATCCGAATGTGGAGACGTGTTGCGACACGTCTCCACGGTTGGTTAAATGCCGCGCAGGGGGAGACTTCCCCCGCCTGATGATAAATATGGATAAAATCCATGCTTGCAACAAAGGCGTGTGTTGGGGCATATAATAGCATATAATAGAGATGTTTCTTGATGGTTATGGGAGGACAAAATGACCTATTCAAAACAGTATACGATCAGTACCCTTAGCGGAGTGTATGCACAGAAATACAGCGTGACGGTGGAGGATGCCGGGCGTTTGGACGCGCTTTTGAGTCTTGCGAAGGCGGCGCCGTGTCTGGATGGTTTTGCAGGGAAGGGCGGGCCGCGGCAGTACGACGGGTACGATGCTTTCAATGCCCTGATGAAAGTTCTCAAATATGTCATGAAAGATCCGAACCGTACGATGTGTACGGAAATTGTCGCCGTGACGCCGGACGGGGAAAAGCGTGGAGTATCATTTTCCGATTCGGATGAAAGTGGGACGTTTGAAGTGCGGGCGTTAGGGAAAACGGGTCAGATTGTGCGCGGCGAAGGAACGTCTACCTTTGAAGAGATCAAAGGTTGTGGTGCGACGTATCGCGCCATTCTTGAACCCATGTCGCTTGTGTTCAAGGAGGATTTGATGAACCTTCTGAACATTTGTGAAGAAACGATGGCGAAAAACGCAAGCATTATCGCGAACGAAGTGGCGTCCAATGTACCTAAGGCAGCGCCATTGTTTCAGCTTAAAAAGACGTAGTATGATCGTGGAAGTCCGGCTTCCGGTCTGTGTGTGTTGTGAATGTTTGTTTGTTTTAATTTGATGTCGCATGTCATTATGCGGATATGGCAGGAATTTCATGGAAACAAGACCGACGACGCCCGCTGAGGAATGGCAGGGGTTCAAAAGAGTTCATTTTTTCAAATATTTTCTGACAGAGGAGGATTGGAATGCACGTCATGACTATCACCTTCAGAAATACCGTTTTCATCAGAAGTATTTCCATGGCAAGGGCATAAGAAACAGCCTGATCGAGCTTGTTGTGAGTGCGCCTCAGCCTTCGTTTGAACTCAAGGTTTCGCCGGGGATCGCAACAGACAATTTGGGACGTGAGATCATTGTTCGCGATGAGGAGCATGTCGAGGTAGACATGACGAAGTTCAAGGCGCCGACGACGATATACATCAAGATTGTATATCAGGAGATGGCGAGCGACCGCGTGCGTCTCAAGGATGGCCGGATTGAAAACAAGTATTTCAGGGAGACGTATCGTTTTATCGTCAGTGAGAAGCCGGCGAGTGAGAATCAGATTGAACTTGCGCGTGTGGCACTTTCGCCGGCGTGCGTGGGTATCAAGAATGCTGCCGATCCTTTTCATCCGAATGTGGACGAAATTGATATGCGCTTCCGGATGGGTCAGCCGGCGAATAATAATATTGATATGGATACGCGAATCCGTCTTCTTCGTCTTCTTCGCGACCGGAAGCAGAGTTTTGACCGCATCGGCGGGAATATCAAACTGGGCGCGGTGGCTGCGATCGGTCAGAGTTTTCATGTCATGGAAGAACTGATCACATCGAACGTTCTTAAGGAACAGTCGATTGGTTCGATTCTCACCTTTTTCCAGGAGCTTGACGAACATATTTTGACGGCAGTTGCGGCGTCGCTTGACCAGAGCGTGACGCAGCGTCCTGAGTGGCACAAGCACATGGACAACTGTCGTGCGTTTAAGAAGTTGCTCATGGATAGGAACCGGTCGATGCGGCAGAAGCTGTCGATTGCCATGCTTCAGCTTGAGAAGGAATCGTTTTCATACGGGCATCTTGTGCGTCTCATTGGTAATGAAAGGCGCGTCTATGTCGAAGGCCAGCCGCATCCTTTGCCACGAGCCTATCCTCTTGGCACGAACTGGGATTTTGTGAAAGTCTGGTCGGCAGAGATGCCTGAGATTTTCAAAATTGACGATCTTGAGTGGCTGAAAATCGGCGAACTCAATATTACGAACGAGGCGAGTGAGCGGTATTATAAGTTCCGCATCTGTGAGTCGCGAGACGCATGGAAGAACAGGCAGCGTCTGTATTTTCCGGACGGTACGCTCGTCGAGGATACGGGTGTCGCGCACGAAGGCGGGTACAGTGAGTTCGTTTTGCCGAACGTCATTCCGGATCAGCATATCGCGATCATCCGAATGATGGATTACGCACGTGGTGATTTTGAGATGATGTTCAACGTCAATGGTCGCGATGCCGGTATTCTGCGGTGTAATGGTTATGACAGACGTGCGCGTTGGCGAAACTGGCCGTTCGTGATTCCTTCCTATTATGTCAACGACACGTCTCTCAAAATCCGTCAGACATGTCTTACGGCAGACCGCGATGTCAATATGTTCCGGTTCTGGTTTTATCAGCCGATTGACTGGTAAGGGCAAGGCCTCATTCCGATGTTTTTTCTAAGGAAGGGACATCTTTTCATTGATGTCGCTCGACAACGTTATTTATAGGCGTACGTGAGTCCCGTTGGTATGCCCATTCGGATATAATTAAGAATTGCCTTTTACTGTGAATCGTGTTATTCGTAAGAAGTTATGTCTATGGAATGGGTAGGATTCCATGGGGAAAATTCGTCACACTGTGATCTGTATTCGTAACATCGTGATTATAAGATAAGGCGCAGGAGCAAAATTCGATATGGCTATCTGTCCAAAGTGTAAAAGGAACAATGAGGTTGTTGGTGAGGAATGCCCACAGTGTCATTGCTATTTTGTTGAATCTCGTGAATTGGCCAAGGCACCGGAACAGCATCTTTTGGGAGAGCTTATTGGCGGCCAGTACATACCGCTTTCGCTTATTGGTGAAGGTGGAATGGGGCAGATTTATAAGGCCAAAGCAAAATATACGGGCAAAATTGTTGCGCTCAAGATTTTGAAAAGCGAATACATGGAAGATGAGCAGCTCAAAGATCGATTTTTCAGGGAAGCGGAAGTCGTCAGTCAGCTGGATCATCCAAACATCGTGAAACTTTATGGTTGTGCGCCGGATCCTGAACATAATACCATTTATAT
>JAFOHE010000238.1 GCA_017421975.1 Pseudomonadota bacterium | reverse complement strand
GGATGATGGCCAAAAATATTGCGGGGGTTAGACGATCCGAATGAAAGCGTGAAAGCGTCCGAACACACGAAAATAGTGCACCTGCAAAAAGCATAAGTATGAGCATACCTGCGATGGGGCCATATTCCATGACCACTTCAAAGGGCTCATTCTCGGCATGCATAAAGCGCTTCGTAAAGGAAAATGGCTGATACGTCGGATAGACCGACGAAAAAGCATTACGCCCAATGCCTGCTGGAAACCAGTCTGACGTCAGCGTGATAAAACTCCGGTATAGATCCGTCTTCTCTATCTTTGTGGTTTGCGCAGGAAGCTCGGTGGTATAGGTCAGAGTATCGGGGTCTTTGTCCGAAAATACACGGACGATGTCGATTTGATCAAGCGTTTGTTCGACGGCTTCGTGGGATATCCAAAAGGCAACACCGGTAAATGATAAAAAAAGTGTCGCTGCAAGCAGTGTTTTTCGAAGCGTCGGTTTGGCGTTTCGCGTAAAATAGAGACATATCAATACGATGTGGGCAATCAACCAGGCGATCAGGGCACTGCGGCTATTTTGGATAAACATGGCTGCCGATGCGCCTAGCCAAATGCAGTAGCCTGGAATCTGGTTCGAAAGCGTCGTGTTCCCGTGACGCCTCAGAATGGTCGATGATAGCGATAGAACAGATATGGCCGCAAGAACACAGCCTACGTGGTTGGGATTGATCATGCTTCCAATGTGCCACATGGCAGTGACTCCCGTCATGCCCATACCGCTTTTGCCCGTCAAATGCGCATACACTTCCATGAGAACAAGGACGATGGCACAGACACATAGTACATGGCTCAGGCGTTTCATCGTGTCGTGACGGTAAAAACATCGCGCTGACGCGTTAAACAACGCACATTGGCCAATCAGAAGCCAAAGGCCATAAGACGTGTTTGCGCGGGATACGCTGAGGCTTGCCGTCGTCGCAGAAAACCCCAAAAGCTCTGCATTTTCGCGATAATACGCGGCGGCGTGCGGCGATAAAATAGCGATGAGGTCAATCGGAAGCGGCAAAAGTGACACAATCGTCACGCCAATCATGAACCCAAACACGACGTTGAAAAATGTCGTATGAAGTGGCAGACGCAAGTTCCACGCTTCTTCGCGGGATTGGAATCGCGTCGTGAGCCACCACACGAGGATGCAGAGGGTCAAAGCAAACGATGAATATAGATGGACGCCACCTGAGGTCAGACTCCAGATGGCGGTTGTCATCATCAAAAATATAAGGTTGAGGCGTTGGAATAGCATGGTACCGCTTGATTCAGATCCATTCAGAAAATTTGCATTTCTGGGAGAGGCGTTCGCGTCCATAGCGTGTGAAGCACGTTTTGGGGTTGCACAGGACAATGGCCAAAATCACGCCATGTTTGAATGGGCGTGTCCGGCGAATCAAGCATCAGACAAAGCGATGGGCCGTTTAGCGTCGCTCCGCATCGGCCTAGCATGGTCTCTGCTGTGACTGGCTGACCAGGTGTGACGGATAGCGTTGCCAGCCCCGTGTATTGACTGTACAGACCGCCTGGATGCTCAAGGATGATGGCGTTATCGATATTGGGAAGTCGGCCACACGTCGTGACCCGCCCGCAAGCAATCGGATAGACTGGCGTCCCCATCGTGACTTGCCAACGTAAGGCGTGACCATCCTCAGTGCTGCGCGCGTTCGTCGTCCGTGAAAGCGGCGGAACGAGTATTTCTGCGGGTTGGTTAAGAAAATCAGCGATCCACAGTGCTGTGAGCATTTGCATCTGAATGATCGGCGGTGCATTGTATGCATTGAGTCGTCGGTGCGGTTGTTGGCGAATCGCGCGAAAATCATCGTATGCCAGACGCAACACATGCGCATCGTAATTGTCATACAAATCAACAGCATGTTGCGAAGATCGAATAATCGCTTTCAATGGAAGGGCGTTCGGATCGCGTTGCAGACGCGAGAGCGTCGTGCGAAACCAACGCCGGCGGTAGGGTTGACCTTCAAGACTGCCTAATGGAAGACTTCGCGCCGTCGTATCGTCGAGCAAAATGTCACCCCGAATTTGCGCTGCCAGACGACGTATCCATAATTCAAGTGCATGATCCTTATGACCGAAGTACGTCGAACAGGCGCTCTCATTCTGTGGTTCGGATAAAAGAAGCGGCATATTCTGACACAAAATCATCCAACCATCCGGCATTTCAACAGCCTGGGCTTTTGAAAGTTGAGACGTCGGAAGCCCATGAACGGCCTCGATAAAGCACCGCTTTTGCGTCGGGCTCATTGGGGATAAGGGTTCAATCCGTCGGGCGCCCAATACGATCGCATCTTCCGTTTCGACGACGATGGGGGCCGGTGCTTCAGGTGCTGCCGTCACTGGCTCTGACGAAAATGCCGCTTCGCGCCATGAGCGCGTTTGGGCATTTTCACCCAAAAATTGTGTTTCGTCATAGTCGCGCCCCTCAAACTGACCACGCCCACGAACGAGCGTCTCAATGCGGTTTTGCCAGTGCGCAGCAAGATGGCCATGCATCCGCGATAGAATCGCATCCGCAAGCGTCAGGCACTTGTCTGTGTCGCTACCACTCGACAGGACGGATGGTTCAAGGCTGTCCTGAACCGATGCCGTGTCGAACATCATCGCAAATCCGCGTAAGGATCGCATACCAATGCGAATCGCGTCGCGTCGCGTCGCTTCAAACCGTTTTCCCGAAACTTGCTCAAGCTGTTGACGCCGCGCCGTCGGATGAAGGGCGAGAAGCTTAAAACCGTTCGCAAGGTCTTCGGGAAGTTGAAGCGTCTTGCGGCACAATGTCGGATCGTAACGAAGGATAAAACGTTCCTCAAAAAAAAGGGCAAGCGCATTCTGACCCTCTTCAACAGCATCCCGAAGCGGCGAGCGCATATCGCCAAAAAAATGATCGTAAAAGGCGTCACGTGTCATCCCGCATATCGACGGAAGCGTACTCAGATATTGTGCGAGCGAACCGTCGTGAAGGTCAAGACCAAGACCGTATCGCACATTGCCGCTACGCGTGATTTCAAGCGACGGATACGCGCTCGTCGTGTTGTCAAAAAACTGATGCACCGCACAAAGACGCTCCAACAATGGCCCCGATACCGGTGAAGTACCCTCAGCCAGATCGCTCAACGCCCGTGCTTCATTGAGCGTCATCTCCAGTTCGGGTTGGATGGACGCCGCCTTCTCAAGCGATGGCATGGCGATCGAAAGGGAGCGGAGAATTTCATGCATCGGCGCCGACGTCATGCACGAAAGCGAAATCAGACGCTCAACTTCCGATGTGCTGATTTGCATCATGCTTTGCGTTTCTTTCTGAAACTGCGCCATCTGGGTTTGCAATGTCTCTAAAAATGCTTGTATACGTGCGTTCATCCATCCATCCTCCGTCCATTCGCAAAACGCTTATAGCACAAATGGACACTTTTGCTCGCTTTTACATGCTTCGTTTTGGGGTGGGGGAAGTCTCCCCCTACGCGGCTATTTTTTATTTAGGGACGTTCTATGAAACGTCCCTAAATAAAAAATACGCCGCTACCCCCTCGTTCTCCCAAGTGTGCTCGCAATGACTATGTGTCTAAAGAAAAAGCGTGATCTGCAAATGTTACGGAGCGATCAGCGATTTGCTTGTGGCAAATACACCGCCACTGCGAACGTGGTGCTGTGCCATACGCAGGCTTTTTCTTGTAAAATCCCTGGAGGCGTGTATGAAGCCAAACACTGGAAAAGAACAACTTTTGGGGATACAAATAATTTTTTTCTTGACTTCAAGCCATCGCATGGTTATAAGGGCTAGCGTCGATTGAGTTGAAAAACATCAATTGATTGATCCGCGGTCGTTCAATGGCAGGACAACGGGTTCTGGCCCCGTCAATCTAGGTTCGAATCCTGGTCGCGGAACTTCTCCCCCTTGTGGCGAGTTCGTCTAGTGGTTAGGACGCTGGCCTCTCACGTCGGTAACACGAGTTCGAGTCTCGTACTCGCTGCTTAAAGCACTTTTATCATTCCGCGGTCGTTCAATGGCAGGACAACGGGTTCTGGCCCCGTCAATCTAGGTTCGAATCCTGGTCGCGGAACTTCTTCGTTTTTAACGCCGGCTTTTGCCGGCTTTTTTTTTCTTTGCTTCATTTTGGGGTGGTGGTTTATGATCAAATCTTCGGTGGCTCCCGTGTTTTGGGATGACGAACGCAGCAGACTTCAGCTCGTCGATCAGCTTGCTTTGCCGGACAATTATGTTCTCCTGACCATGGAAAGTGTCAATGATATCGCTCATGCCATCAAGGCCATGATCGTTCGAGGGGCTCCCGCCATTGGCATTACAGCGGCTTTTGGTGTGTATTATGCCGCGCGTGAAGCCTGGAAATCGCACGATAAAGCTGCACTTATTCGAAACGCAAAAGATTTGCTCGCCCAGACGCGTCCGACGGCTGTCAATCTCTTCTGGGCACTCGACAGAATGATGGCCTGTGTCGAAAAACACATCTCTGATGCTACGCCCGATGCCATCCTTTGTGAGGCAAAACAGATCCTCAAAGAAGATTATGATATGAATCTTGCCATGGCTGAACATGGCGCAGATGCCATCGGAAATGTCAAAAACATTTTGACACATTGCAACGCGGGAGCCCTTGCAACCGCAGGATTGGGCACGGCTCTCGGCGTGATCCGCGCGATTGATGCCAGATTAAAAGACAACGGTGAATCCCTACATGTTTGGGTCGATGAGACGCGCCCTTATTTACAGGGCGCAAGGCTCACGAGTTGGGAACTCATGCAAGACGGTGTTGACTGTACCCTCATTACAGATAACATGGCAGCGCATTTTATGAAACAAGGTCTCGTTGACGCCGTTATCGTCGGGGCTGACAGAATTGCTCGAAACGGTGATTTTGCGAACAAAATCGGGACGTATGGATTGGCTGTTCTCGCTGCCTATCATCGTATTCCCTTTTATGTGGCCGCGCCGAGTTCCACGTTTGATGCCAACATGGCGACGGGGGATGATATCGTCATCGAAGAACGCGCACCTTCAGAAGTTGTGGTGATTAACGGCAAACGGATTGCGCCTGATGGTGTGAAAGCAAGGCATCCGGCATTTGATGTTACGCCGCATCAGCTCGTGACTGGCATTATCACGCCAGATGGCGTCCTTCGTTTTTCGGACAAATAGCGTTTTGACCGCGTGAATGAAGGTTTTTGCGCTCTATCGAGACGATGGTGAGCCTGAGGAACCACTGCGATGATGGCGCAATCGTGATTTAGAAGGTGCATCCTTATGGGGGGTGTGCCTGTCGAGTGAGCAAACGATTTCCTGTTAACGAACCCGCATTACGGCGTAATGGATAAGCAGGACATGGGACGAAAATAAGATATGCCCCTGCCCGTGAATGTGGGTGGGGGTATTCGCGTTTTTGTGCCATAGAGCCAAAGCGGCAAGCAAGATAGAGGAGAGGTGTTGGTCGCGTTCAAAAAAATAAAAAAAGCGTTTACTTTTTCAGAAGAACGATTAGACTATAGAATTATAGGGCTTTCGTGGAGAGGGCTCTATACGAGATAAAATCTTCCTTTGTGCCAACAATGGTTGGTGCCGGCTGTTCATGTATGCCATGGGGAATGTTTATATCTCAGAATAACGAAGGGTAGCGACACTATGTATCTTATTCAATGGGAGCTTGGTTGGTCTATGGTGACATGTCAATCGCGTGGTTACATCAAAAAATGGTTTATCTCCTCCTGTATGAGGAATCATATATCTAAGCTCAAAGTCAAATAGGTCTCCGGAAGTGTGCACCCAATTTTGGGTGAAATGGATGCATTGTTCGG
>JAFOHE010000020.1 GCA_017421975.1 Pseudomonadota bacterium | reverse complement strand
TATACAAAACCAAGAAGAACACCACAGAAAGCAATCATTCAGGGAGGAATATATCGAGTTTTTGAAGGCATTCGGTGTAGAGTATGATGAAAGATATATTTTTCATAACGTATAATCGGAAACCCCTACGAGGTTCATTTGGGTATAATACACATCAATCCCCCGATAGCCGCTACGCGCCAATCGGGGGCTACTTTTCCAAAGCCCTACGGGCTTTTTAATTGATACATCAAACCTCGTCATGTTTAAAACATACGTAAACAATATAAACATGATGATTAGTTATCAACGAAAACCAAAGAAAACAACTATTTTGGGCATTGCTGTCTGAAAGTTATTGTCACTATTATCGAGAATCCAGGTATAATGATTCAGCTCCGCCTTGAAATAAAACCATCCAACACACAAATATATCCAAAAATCCTGAATTTTCTTCCCACATAATGTGTTGCCAAAATCCCCTTCTCCCCTTTTTGAAAAAGGGGATTTAGGAGATAATGGCCAGAGCAATTCGCCTCTTATTGCACAAGACCACGTCGTTTTAGAAGCGGTTCCACATAAGGTTCTCTACCCAGAAAATCACGATAAATCTTCATGGCATCTTCGGTATTGCCTTTGGAAAGAACGCTTTTTCTTAAATGATCGCCATTCTCTCGCGTCAAACCACGTTCCTTGAACCAGGCTTCTGCATCCGCATCCAGAACTTCCGACCACAAATAGGAATAATAACCCGCTGCATAGCCACTCACAAAGATATGGTTATAATATGCCGTGCGATAGCGGGGCGGCGTCGTGCTAATCAAAAGACCAACGCTATCCAATAATTCCGCTTCCTTTTGTTCCAGATTCTCTACAGTGATGCTCTTTAAAGCTTCTTGATCCATTTTATGCCACAAAAGATCAAGCATACTGGCACCCAGATTCTCTGTCGTTGCATACCCCTGACCAAACTGATTCGCTTCGACAATCTTGTCGATCCACTCACTCGGCAAAACTTCTCCTGTCTGATAATGCTTTGCATAATGACTTAAAATTTCAGGCCAGGTCGCCCATATCTCATTAAACTGGGATGGGAATTCTACAAAATCACGCGGCACATTCGTTCCACCAAAACTTGGGTACTTCGCATGCGCAAACATCCCATGAAGCGCATGACCAAATTCGTGGAACAGCGTCGTCACTTCATCAAATGTCAGAAGCGTCGGTTCACCCGCCGGCGGTTTCGCAATATTCGTCTGATTGATAATCACAGGCATGTCGCCAGTCAGCTCCGATTGCGTCGAAAAGGCGCTCTTCCATGCCCCGCCACGCTTGCTTGGACGTGCATAATAATCCCCAATAAAGAGTGCAAGCGGAGGACCATCAACATCAAAAACCTCAAAAACACGCACATCAGGATTATAAACGGGAATGTCTTTGCGTTCGACAAATTTGATGCCGTATAACTTTTCGGCTGCATAAAAAACGCCATTCTCTATGACGTTATTAAGCTCAAAATAGGGTTTGACGACAGAATCATCCATATTATATCTTTGCTTGCGAAGCTGCTCTGCATAATACAACCAATCGTAAGCTTCAATTTGAATATTCGCCTTCTGTGCATCCGCTAATGCCTGCAAATCCGCCTTCTCGCGTGCAAGGCTCGCCTTGGCCGGCTCAATCATGCTAACAAGCATATTTTCTGCCGCATCAACCGTATGTGCGACTTTGTCATCAATCGAATAGGCTGCGTAATTGGCATAACCGAGTAACTGTGCACGTTCGGCTCTCAAGCGCAAAATTTGAATGGCTTTTTCGATGTTGTTGGATGCATTGTCACGCATACCACGGCTCACCGATGCTTCATGAATTTGCTGGCGAAGCGCTCTATTCTTGATCGTTTTCAAGCTGGGCTGGATGGACGTATTCACCAATGCAATCACGTATTTTCCCTCAAGCCCTCTCGATTTTGCAAGTTCTGATGCCGCCTGGATTTGCGCATCCGTCATGCCATCAAGCAAAGACACATCATCGACGACGACAGAAGCATCGTTCATTTCTGCGAGAATGTTCTGCCCAAAAGCCGTCGTCAAAGACGCCAGCTCTGCATTGATCGCGCTCATCCTGGCTTTACCTGCATCATCAAGCTTCGCACCGCTACGCACAAATCGCTTATAATATTCTTCGATCAAACGCACAGATTCGGGATCGAGCGATAAGGTGCTGCGCTTCTCATACAGCTTTTCAATGCGTGAAAATAACTTGCTGTTGAGATAAATTGCATCTTCATGGGCAGCCATTTTCGGCGCAATCGCTTTTTGTATTTCTTTTATCGTGTCATTCGTATTTGAACCGGCATCATTAGAAAAATAGGGATACACTTTATTCAAAAGACGCCCGCTCTTTTCAAGCGGAATCATGGTATTTTCAAACGTCGGTTCTGCCGCTTGGAATGCAATTTGATCAATCTCCTCAAGTTGTTGCGCCATACCCGCTTCGAGTGCTGGCAAATAGTGTTCTGCTTTGATTTTTGTAAAATCAACAAGCCCATAAGGTAGCTTGCTATCCTGAGCAAATGGATTGGAAGCATCTAAAACTGTCTTATGCTGAAATGTAAATTCCACCTGAGCCTCCACCGGAGTCTGAACAACTGTCTGTGTTCCTGAACAACCACACAACATAATACTTAATACAATGAATAACATCGACCGCATACGCGCAAAAACTCCTCATACAGGGGTTATGTGAATGATCCGCTTATCACCAACGATAAGCGTTATCTCCTCTATAACACAAAGATATAACATGCCTAAGTATTGAATTTATTTCTAGACTTCATCACGTCACTCTTTTTTATCAGCACGTTCTGCCAGGCCACGCAGAACGCCAAGAGCCGTCGGATCGCCGAGTGCTGCCGCTTCTTCAATGTATTTCATGCCCTTGTCCTTATCCTGTGGCACGCCGTCACCACGCATATACATCATGCCCAAAAACGCTTTGCCAATCGGAAATTCTTGATCATCCTTGGACAATTCAAGCCACTTCGCCGCTTTTTCGTAATCCCTGCCGCCTGGTGCTTCCCCCTTGCCATACATCATGCCGAGCATGAGTTGGGCTTTGACATAGCCTTGTTTTGCAGATCGCTCAAAAAATTCAAACGCACGCACCATATCCTGCCCAGGCGCACCATAACCATAATAATACCGCTGTGCGACCTCAAATTGCGACTCTGCATGTCCCTGTGCGGCTGCGCGTTCAAACCACGCAAACGCTGTTTCTTCGTTCCGCGCAAACGCCGTTCCGTTACTATAAAATAAACCCAAACTATACTGTGCCTGCGAAAGACCAGCTTCCGCCGTTTTCGTAAAAATTTCTCCAGCTTTCTGCAAATCCTTTTCGATCACATCCCCCTGAAAATAAGCCACGCCCAGGTTATACAAATCCTCAGTTTCCAGTGCCTGACCTGCTTCGTAATCTCTTCGCGCGGCTTCTGTTGCCCACAATTCCGCACGCTCGGCATTCTGCACTACACCATGCCCCGTTTCATACATCCATGCAAGTCTCCGCTGTGCTTCCGGTTCCCCTTCATTCGCCCGCTTCTGATATGCCTGTGCACACGCTTCGAACCATTCCCCCGCTTTCTTCAAATCGCTCGGCTCCGTCGAGTCCAGTAGAATAGATGCCATTTCAAAGCGTGCATCCGTATGACCGTTTTCAGCAGCCCGTTGCGTCCAAAGTAGTGCCGCTTCCACGTCCTGTGCCACGCCATGCCCCGTCATATAAAATCCAGCCAACTGGTACTGCGCAACAGGATCCCCCTGTTCTGCCGCTCGCTTCGTCCCCATATAATCCTGCTCAGGCGTCTGCGGTGACACCTCGCCCACGGCCAACACGCGTGGCGTATTCGATACCTTCTCTTCTTTTTCCCCTCGCTGACACGAAACACTCATCATCAATACAATGCTAACAATGCCTATTCCCAATTCTCTGGTACGCATACATCCATCCTATTCATCCACACCCATCCAGCAGGCATGTACACACGCTTTATCATAAATCAAAACCATTTGCGCTAATGAATATTTACGCTGAGACACGGTTTTGTCTCGACACCCCCTCTGAAGCCACAATCCGTCACAGCAGAGAACATGGCCTTTTCAACGCCGACCAAAATTGATACGCTGACCACCGGCCAACAGGTAGGCTCATGTTCTCGTTTTTCACGGGCACGAGGTCAAAACCGCCCGTCGCCACATCGAAGAACAGTCCCCAGGCATACGCTCCGTGTAACCTTCACAGAATAAGCCGAGTATAAGGATGAAAAAGTCATCAACATTCGAAGAAAAGAAAAGGAAGCCCTTTGATAATCTGATCGACATGATGCTTTTTGGGCGTGACGTCAGGCAACTCGTTGAAATCATCAATTCCGACATTGCGCATCCCGAAACAGCGAGCATACGCCCTGTATCGCATCCCGCCGGCTTTTCCCGCTTGATCACGGGACGACGCCTCACCATTGCAGAAGCTTATATGCGCCTACTTTCCTACAGCGCAAACACCGGTTACGTCGAACGCATTGAAGCACTCCAAACGCTCATGCACTTTATCCGGTTTTCGGAAAAAGTATCCATGCCAATCAACACGGCACGCGTTCAAATTGCGCTGATGAAAAATGCCGTAAAAATGCACGGCGACAGACAGGCGCAACTTGAGCTGATGAGCGACTTTTCTACGGCATCAAACGGCAAAGAAAACGTCATCCGACGTCTTCTCAAAGAACTCAACCTCATCGAAGTCTCTGAAACACCCGGCTCCTTCACCGATCAGATTCTTGCATGGGACGACCATGTCCACGAACCACCCACTGAAAAACACCACTCGCCATCACTCCTCGTCCTGAGTGCCTTCATTAAGGGCATGTCGAAAATCACAGTCTCTTATTATGATATGTCCAATAAACAACGCATGGAGGAGATCTTTCTGGCGAGCGAATTGTTGGGCATCCATAGCCAGATCGGCATCCGCTTTAGCGTCGGGAAAAACGGTGCACGGCGCAGTTACTTGTTTATTCCTTCACACGAATGGACGGCTTCCAGTTTTTGGAATTTTTGGGACGAAAGGCGCGAAATGCTCACGCCTTTTTTTGAAGGTCTCAAAGTCAATGCCCAACGTCGTTCTGATGTCATTCATCAGCTCATTCAAGTTTTTAATGATACAGTCGTTCCCAATTTCAATAAAGGCTATGAAAATGCAGAAGCCCTCTGCCTGAAACCGCTTTCATGGGATGCGATTGATCGCACGACGCGCCACGGACAAATCAATCGAAAACACCTCGGCCTCGTCATTTTCCGCGCCATACATCCCGTCATGCTCAAACGCGTTCTTTTTCTCAAAAATAAATATCTCATTCAGGATCCAGAATCCGAACAGGCGCTTATCAATTACAAAAAATATAAAGAATATAAATCCAAATACGAATCTCTCACGCCGTCTTTATGCTCTGAATGGTATATTCAGCAAGAAAATGAACGCGATTACGATTCTTATTTTCAAAACGAGTCCGACATCTTGCCGCTTTTATGCAAGGCAGGGGGGTACGTTGCCTATATACGAACGCTCAGCAATGGTCTAAACACAGCCATTGATACAATTCTCGACAATTATCACAATATAACAGACGTCGAAGTTTATAATATGGTGGATGCAGAGCGTTATGGACTTGAGGCTTATACACAATTTGCCTATTTTATTCAGATGCTTCACGAAGGCAATACCAAAGCCGTCACACAAATCATCCAACAAAACCATGCCACACAGCGATCAGAGGATGAAATCGCGCAAGCCTGTACCTTCATACAAAACAGACCATTTTATACACGTTGTGCCTCTGATTCCTATGGTTGGTCGAGCAAAATCCCTGGCATGGGCTTTTTTCATGAGTTCCAGCTCGAGACCAAAGCATTTAGCTTAATCCGACAAAGCAGTCATACCGCATTACCACAACCGATTGCAGAGGTTCTGTGGGCCCATCGTCCTCAAAATACAAATAAAAAACGCGTTTTTCTGCTCTCTGCCATGGAACAGAAAGGCGAATGGATCGACGGTGATATTGTACAAACGCACGAACTCACGCCGAGCCGTTTTTGGAGGTACCTCAATGTCGATGCCCGCTGCATGACGGCACTCCTTCTCGGCCTTATTCCAACCTATCTCTGGCTAGGCATTTGGTATGCCATCATCTGGTTTGTTTTGACGGCCTTCCGAAATGCCATCGTCGATCTGATCGCCGCCGCAGGCGTTGGCCCAAAACACTGGAAACTCAAAAGCATTGACCGCGAAAACATGTGTATTTCGCTCTTCTTTTCGGGGCTGTCAGTCCCTGTACTTGCCGCAGCCAAAGTCGGTTTCGATATGTTATGGCTCGATACGCTCGGATGGGACGACGGCGGACTTTTCACATTTTGCAAATTCTGGGTCATCTCGCTGGCCAATGGCATTTATCTCGTCCTGCACAACAAACTGCGTGGTTTCGACAAATCCGTCATTTATGCCAACTTTTTTAGAAGCATCCTCAGTTGGCCCCTTGCCACCGTCGGTTCATACGTCCTCACACCACTCGGCGTACCCGACGTCGTACAATCTAAAATTGCTTCTGAAATCGTGGCCGGTTTTATCGAAGGAAGCGTCAAATTCAGAAAAAAAATACGCCTGTCCCGAAAAGCCCTCTTCGATATTTATAAACAACTCCTTTCGACCAATGCACTCAATGCCCTGCTTGCCAGGCTCGATATTCTCTTTTTCTGGAGTCGAAAAACACTCGGCAGACGTGCGCTCGAAAAGTTTTTCCGAGAACCCGAAAAAATTCCGCATATTCGCCCGGAGGAAATCTCGACAATTCGCCAGGGAAATGCGTGTATCGTGCACACATTGGAAGAAGAAAAGAGTCTCGAAAATCTCACGAACGCCATTCTCGAATACTATCCCGAAGAAGATCTCGAAGTCCTCACAGATTTGGCCGGAGAGACGTACCGTCCCTTTGAAGCATGGGTCAAATCGCTCCCCAAACCGTCATCCAGACAAAATCATTAAAGCGTGCGTACAAACCGCGGGGGCGTTGCGGGGGTGTCCCCCGCACAAGGGGGTCGCGGTGTATTGTCCGGATGTGGAGACGTATCATGATATGTCTCCACATCCGGACAATAGCCGCGCAGGGGGAAATCCCCCCACACACAAAAAATTAAAAAAAAAGCTTGACGTTTCATCGAAGACCGCGTATAAGAGCCGCCGTCAAACGCAAAGGTTTTGTGTTTGATGCATAGAATCGCAAAGGCTCTTAGCTCAGTGGGAGAGCATCACCTTGACACGGTGGGGGTCAGCAGTTCAAATCTGCTAGGGCCTATTTTCGATACTATGTATTATCCGAATTATAGGCTCTTAGCTCAGTGGGAGAGCATCACCTTGACACGGTGGGGGTCAGCAGTTCAAATCTGCTAGGGCCTATTTGGAAGATAAAAATAGCACACGGGTTCAAACTTGTGCGAGCAGGCTCTTAGCTCAGTGGGAGAGCATCACCTTGACACGGTGGGGGTCAGCAGTTCAAATCTGCTAGGGCCTATTTAAATTAAGCATGAAAAGAATTGGCCCCTTTCGCAAGATTGGGGTTTTTTCGTATCATGCGTGTTCACATGGCATAACAACAAAGGGAGAAACATCATGCCTAAAATGAAAACCAAGCGCAGCTCAGCTAAGCGCTTCAAAGCGACGGGAACGGGCAAAATTTCGCGTCATCACGCGTTCCACAGCCACATTCTCACCAAAAAATCCACGAAACAGAAACGTCGTCTTCGCAAAGACGCCATCGTGGATCCTGCAAACGCCAAAGGTCTCAAACGCTGCCTTCCTTATCTCTAATCGAGACAGCAGACTTCGCGTTTTCTTTTTCCTATGTCCCCGGGGCCTAAGCGAAACGTTGCAAATTTCCTCCGCGGCATAGTTCATTAACTTTATCAATGTCGGGTTTGAAGCGATTTTTTATCCTCCGTACATTGACTAATCTCAGCATAAAGAGGTTTTAAAATGGCAAGAGCAAAAACTGGTACAAAACGTCGTCAGCGTCATAACCGTTGGCTGAAACTCGCCAAAGGTGTCCGTGGTGGTCGTAAACGTTTCCGTCAGGCGAAACAGACCGCTATCCGCGGTATGGTCTATGCCTATCGTGATCGCCGCAATAAAAAACGCAGCTTCCGTCAGCTCTGGATCGCCCGCATTAGCGCAGCTGTCCGCGCTCTCGGCAAAAATTACAGCACGCTGATCGCGGCGCTCAAACAAGCGAATATCGAAATCGACCGCAAGGTTCTCGCCGATATCGCCGTTCACGATCCTAAAGGGTTCGAAGCGATCGTCAAGGTTGCAGGGATCTAATTCTCCCACCCTGCATGGTCTATTATAAAGACGCCAGAGGCCTTTTATGCCTTCGGCGTCTTTTTTTTGCCCGTTTTGTTCGTACAAGGCTTATAAAGCATTTCTCCCAAACCGGCCTCAATGGGTCACCATAATGATGAGGACGGCTTTGTTCTGGTTTTATTCTGAAAAACGTCCCAACAATAGGGTTACGTTGATTCAACGACTTCTTCTTTACAGGTATCCACTATGTCCGATCTCATCTGGTCAAAGCTTCAGGCGCTCCTCGACGACGGTCTCAATGCCGTCAACAGCGCTTCCGATGAATCCGTCCTCACGGCATTACAAAAAAAATATCTCGGCAAAAAAGGCGAAATTCAAGCCTATATGCAACACATGAAAGAGCTGTCGCCGGCGGAACGTCCTAAGCTCGGTGCCCTCGTCAACGAAGCTCGTGACCGTCTTGAAGCCAAATTTGCTGAAGCCGAAGTCAAACTTCAAAACGCCAAACTCATGGCAGATCTCAAACTCCGCCGCGAAGATCTCACACTGCCTGGACGGATGCCCGTGCGCGGTGCCGAGCATATTCTTCAAAAAACACAGCGCGAAATTGAAGACATTTTCCTCTCCATGGGGTTCGAAATCGCAAAAGGTCCTCAGTCCGAATGGGATTATTTCAATTTTGAAGCCCTCAATTTCCCCGCTGATCATCCTGCTCGCGATATGCAGGATACGCTCATGCTTGAAAATGGCAGTCTGCTTCGCACGCATACAAGCCCGGTACAGGTGCGTACCATGCTCAATTACGAACCGCCCATCCGCATCATCGCACCAGGAACGGTCTACCGACGTGATGATGACGTCACGCACTCGCCTATGTTCCACCAAATCGAAGGCCTCCACATCGAAAAAGGCCTCAATTTGACACATCTGCGCGGCATTTTACAGCTCTTCGCACAATCGCTCTTCGGCAAAGATACCAAAATTCGTCTGCGGCCGAGTTTCTTCCCGTTCACAGAGCCGAGCGTCGAAGTCGATATTGCGTGCATCTTTTGTGGGCAAAAGGGATGTCGGCTGTGCAAAGGCTGCGGTTGGATCGAAATCCTCGGTGCCGGCATGATCGACCCCAATGTCCTCAAAGCCGGTCACATTGATCCCGAAATCTGGAGCGGCTGGGCCTTCGGCGTCGGCATCGAACGCGTCGCCATGCTCCTGCACGGTATCACCGATATTCGCCTCTTCTTCGAAAGCGATATGCGCTTCTTGAGCCAGTTTACAAAGTAGATCGTCTCCGAAGAACAACCGAACGCATGCGTCACAAAATCTGCTTTTCATGACGCGCAGCTTCGGCTTTTCAACACCCAAATTCAAGCTTATAGCCACAAGGAATCCATATTATGCTCATCAGTTGGAAATGGTTACAGAACATGGCAGAAACAGGTGATACAACGGCAAGCGAAGCTGCTGCACGCATTACGGCACGCGGCCTCGAAGTCGAAGGGCATACGCCAGACCCGACGTGTATCGCCGATATCAAAGTCGCAAAACTCATCAAAATCGTCGAACATCCCAATTCGGATCACCTTCACCTCGTCGATGCGGACGCTGGCACGGGCGAACTCATCCGCGTCGTCTGCGGTGCCCCTGGCATCGAAGAAGGCTGGGTCGTCCCCTTTGCACCTATTGGCGCTAAACTCGGCGATTTCAAAATCAAAAAATCAAAACTCCGTGGCGAAGAATCCAACGGTATGCTGTGCAGCGAAAGAGAATTAGGCTTGGGAAGCGATCACGATTCGCTTCTTCGACTCTCCGATCAGGCCCCTCTCGGCGTTCCTGTCGCCGATGTCCTTTCCATGGGCACGCCAGAGACCGTCGCACCCTATCATACCGATATCTTTGAAGTCGGTCTGACGCCCGACCGCGGTGACTGCCTGAGCCACTACGGCGTGGCTCGCGAACTCGCCGCAGCACTCAACGTCAAACTCAAAGATGTCAAATGCGCCGATCTCAATGCGATCGCCAAAGACGATTTCGTCAGCATCGAAAATGGCGATGACTGCCCGCGCTATATGGGTATTCAAATTAATAACGTCAAAGTCGGCAAAAGCCCTGTCTGGCTTCGTCGCGCTGTTGAAGCCTGTGGTGCGCGTTCCATTAACAACGTCGTCGATATCACCAATTTTGTATGCTTTGAATTCGGTCATCCCATGCACGCGTTTGATGCCGATAAACTGGCTGCCAAAAAAATCGCCGTGCGTCGTGCCAAAAACGGCGAAAAGCTCCTCGCCATCAATCATGAAACGTACGACCTCAATGACACCGATATCGTCATTACAGACGGCGTCAAGCCCATCGCCATCGCTGGCGTCATGGGCGGTGCCGAAACCGAAGTCGACGAAAATACGACGAACATCATCTTCGAAATCGCCACATTCAATCCCACACGCGTCCGCAAAACGAGCAAACGCTTAGGCCTTCATAGTGAATCGAGCCACCGTTACGAGCGTTTTGTCGATCCAAATGGCATTGAGCGCGCCGCATCCCGCGCCGTCTGGCTCCTCGAACAAACGACTGCTTGCGACCTCGTCGCACGCGATGACCGCTATGTGGCCACGCTTTCACCCATCACGCTTACGCTTCGCACAAAACGCGTCGAAGCGATCCTGGGCGTCGCTTTCTCCGGCCTTGAACTCAAGCGTTACCTCGAACCCATCGGATTCGTCTCTGATGCATGGGATAAAGACGAAATTACGCTCAAAGTCCCCACATGGCGCGCCGATATTACGCGCGAAATCGACATCATTGAAGAAATCTGCCGCGGCTATGGATTCGATAATTTCCCGGCCAATTTACCCGCCGTTTCGATGAAATGCCCGCACACGCTCTATTCCCAATCGCTCAATCCTACGCCCTATCCCTGTGCGCCAAACCTCTACGATCATTCCGAACGCAATCGTCTCCACGCACTCCGCGAAGCCTTGATCGACATGGGACTCAATGAGTGTATGCACTACACGTTCATGGATCCTTCCGATCCCATCAAAATGAACTTCGACGCCGAAGCCGCCGAAGCCAAACCAATGAAAATCGCCAATCCCATGAGCGTCGAACATTCAACCATGCGCACGACACTCGTCCCGGCGATGATCAATGCACTCAAAAAGAACCTCGCCAATCAGCAAAAAGCCTGCACACTCTTCGAAGTCGGCGAAGTCTTTTTCCCGTCTGCCAAAGACAATGGCGTCATCTGCCTCGATGAAGCTGAACACCTCTGCATCATGCTCTACGGTGAAACATCCAAACCCTGGTACACCTCTGCACGCGCCTATGACGTGTTCGATCTCAAAGGCTGCCTCGAATCCGCACTCCACGCACTCGATACGGCCTGTACCATCGACCAAAGCGCCCCGCTCATGCCCTGGCTGCACGACGGCATTCAGGCGGCTTTGCGCGTCAATGGCAACATCGTGGGCTACTTTGGCGAAATTCATCCGCTCGTGCTCAAAAACTTTGACGTGCCCGGCCCCATCTTCATGGCCGAAATTGATCTTTCCGCCATCCTCGCCGACACACCCGCACTCACGCGCATGAACGCCCTTCCGCGCTTCCATTTCTCGCAGCGTGACCTCTCCATCACCGTCAAAACAAGCGTCACTTACCGCGAAATCGCCGACGTCATCGAAGCCGTGCGCCCCGCCGAACTCGAAGCCTGGCAACTCTTCGACGTCTACAAAGGCAAACAAATTCTGCCTGGCTTCCAAAGCATTTCGCTCACCTTCCGCTATCGCGATCCCAATGCCGCTGATGCCGAAAAGGGACACCCGCTCTCGGATGAAGAAGTTACCAAAGCGCACGCTAAAATTGTGGATGCCCTGAACGAAAAACTGGGCTCGATGTTACGCTAATTTTTATGTTGGCGACGGCTATTTCCTTACGGAAATACGCCGCACGCTGCACCGCTATCGCAATGCGATACGCGGTGCTTTTTTATTGGCGACGGCTATTTCCTTACGGAAATACGCCGTTCGCTCCACCACCTATAAAGGGACGGCGTATGCGAAGCTAGCCGGCCCAGGCGATCGTATTGCCGCACGGCAATAGATCGCCCCCCAAAAATAAAAAACAAATGCAGGATAACGGTTAACATCCAAAGATTTCAGGCATCATCATGATGAACCTTATCCTTAAAAACGCGCTTCAGGGAACGCTTTGGCTTCGGTTCCTTCTTTTGTTTTTGCGCTTTTGCCGATGCAGCCGGCTGGCTCGGAAGACGAATCTCGTTTCGCATACCAAAATTAATATTGCCACCATCGCCAGGATCATCGCGCAAGGGCGGTTCCTCACGAAAGATCGCGTATATGCCGAGGCATAACGCGCCACAGCCAGCAATGGCACCCGCCAAACGCGTCCAACCAAAAACGACGCATATCAACGAAACAGCCAAAATAATGCTGCCAATCAAAAGACAGATACGCCACGTCGGTACACGCACTACGGATTCGGCCGTTTCCTGCGATGATGTTCTTTCATTTTCGGTCATTTTTCTGCCCTCTGTGTCAACGGTCATGGCGTTTTCTCCTCTACATAAGATTCATGCCTGATCGCAAGACAAGTGTAATGCAATTTACAAAACATGTGTAATGCAATTTACACAATAGAAAAATACAAATGACCTTTGTTCCAAACAGCCATACACTTCACAGAAGGACGGCTGCAAACATCCTGCGAAGGCGTTGAGATAGCGTCACAGGTTGCGCAGGCAGATCTTCGATAATGCGAAGATTCGGAATCATCGCACATGCATCCGCACGATTGGCCAGCCACCAACCTGTTGCCTGACGTGAAAAACCGCTCGTATCCGCATCCTGACGAAGCAATACAAAACGATCTTCAAACACTAACCCCTGCCGTTTCAACCAATTCTGTATGTAACGCCAGGCATCTTCCGTTTCTTCGCGGGATTCAAAAATTAACCCAAAACGATGCGGCGCAAAAACAGCAATGATCAAACAATCAGATTGATGGGATTTTAAAGACTCTGACAGCACCTTATCGAGTTTCCAGGCGGACGCATCCGACATATCAATCAACCGTTCAAGGGCAACGTAGAGCGTCGTTTTCATTGCTTTCCTCCGTGATAATCTTTCGTACACACCATGTGTCCTGTACGCAGACTATCCCTTTTCGGAATCGTATCAAATTTTTGTCCTTTTTGCGCCACACGCGAAGCAAGCCCCAAAAGTACACCCGCCTCAAAGTTGTGTTAAACTAAGTCTATGCGCATGGAAGCGCGCCATTTGAGGTCAACATGGATAATCAGACGGAAACAACGACAGCAGTAAAACAGGACACACCCAAAACACAACGCGTCATGGGGTGTTTTTCAGCCACGATGATTGTCGTTGCAAGCATGATCGGAACAGGCGTTTTTACGACGACGGGGATATTGTTAAACGAAACCCCTTCAGCGCCGGCGGTATTGATAGCCTGGCTCATCGGCGGTTGCGGAGCTTTCTTCGGTGCTGTCTCCTATGCCGAACTCGTCGCCATGTCTCCTAAAAATGGTGGGGAATATCAGCTTCTGTCGCAGATTTATCATCCCTCTATCGGCTTTGTCGCTGGCTGGATTTCACTCATCGTCGGTTTTTCGGCTCCCATTGCTTCAACGGCGATGGCCTTTGGTGCTTATGCATCCCGCAGTTTTGAATGGATAAGCCCCTTTTGGGCAGCTCTTATCGCCATCCTCGCCTTTTCGCTCATCCACGCGGTGCGCGTCACATTAGGCTCATTCATTCAAAACATTTTTACAGCGCTAAAACTCTGCCTCGTCGGTACCTTTGTCATTGGCGGTTTGATTCTCGGTGATTTTGCGAGCATCTTTGAAGAACCTTTTACACAAACGACATCGGCCATGTTGGCGCCCGGCTTCGCCATTGGTCTCATCTACGTGACTTATGCTTATACTGGATGGAATGGTTCCGCCTACATCGCCGGTGAAATCAAAAATCCAACAAAATCTCTGCCGCGGGCACTCGCACTCGGAACGGGCATCGTCACGCTCGTCTATCTCGGACTCAATGCCGTTTTCCTCGCTTCAGCACCCACACATCATCTCTCGGGATCCGTCGAAATCGGCGCTGTTGCGGCCACTGCGCTCTTCGGCGACGGCATCGGACGCATGCTGAGTGCCGTCATTGCCGTCTTGCTTTTATCCTCGCTCTCGGCCATGATCATGTCCGGGCCACGCATTTATCAAAGCATCGGGGAAGATTATCCAACATTCAGTTTCCTCGCTAAACGCTCAGGCGGGTCGGGACCTTTTTGGGCCATCTGCTTACAAGCCATTATTGCCGTCTTAATGCTGCTGACGACAAAATTCGACGCGCTTATCGCCTATATGGGGTTCACACTCTCTCTCAATGCCGCCCTTACCGTCGCAGGCGTCTTTGTGCAAAGAAAACGTTTCCCCAATGCAAAACGACCTTATCGTTGCTGGGGTTACCCCGTCACACCCATTCTCTTCATTTTGCTGTCACTGTGGATGGTCGTCTTTACCATCGCTGAAACACCAATGGTCGCCGTCTCCGGAAGCCTTACCATCCTCAGTGGTTTGGGCCTCTATGCCATTGTGGCACGGACAAAAAAAACAGCGAAAACAGAGCTGGCAATGGATGATAACGCCATGTCTGACATAGAAAACAACAATAACGCTGAAAAAATGGAAAACGCCGATTCTTGCGACCTACCTTTGATACCTTCCACGTGTGATCCTCTGCCTGAAAATGAAAATAACGAAATAACTTGATCACAAATCGCTTGATGTCACAGCCTTGTGACGCATTTTTTCATTCTGTATCATAACTCAACATAACTGTTTCTATTCCCCATATCCAAAAAATGATGTATTGCAGTAGATGGTATGTCTGCCCACTTCGGGCAAAAGGCTCTTTATTTATCGGTTCGTTACTATGACTGAAGAAGCAAATCATAAACGACGTTCTGAAGCGCCAGTTGAATCACCGGAAGATAGCCACAAAGCGCTCCATGAACATGAGCTTCAAGCCATTGAAATGGCGCGGTATGTGAAACCAGAAGCACAAGTTCAAAGTATCATCAAACGTGATACGCGATTTCTTCATGGTTCCGTCATCGCGATCATTTTATCGGTCATCTTCGGAATTCTCTTGGCCATTCTGGGGGCACCTATTCTCGGAGGGGCTATCGCTGTCCTTGGTGCTACAGCATCATTCATCTGTCATATCCATTATCTGAAACATCGCGTTCGAATCGTCAAGTATTCCATCGTCAACCAAATTCTCGACAAATACTTCAACACAAGTCTCTATCTTGCCAACCACGAATTCACGCAAAAAGACGTCGCCAATGCCGCTATCATGGATAACTGGTCCAAAGCCTGCGTCAGTGATTATTTTGTAGGCACGTGGCAGGAGCGAAAATTTGAATTCGGGGATCTCACCATTACTGGTGTATCGGATGACGATGAACAAACTGTTGCAACGTTTTCCGGACAACTCTATATCCTCGAACTCAAACTCAAACTCAAAGTGCCCATTCTCATTCGAGAACGCGTTGAACCGCTCTCAAGCGAAGAATTTGAAGCACGAAAGGCGTCGGATCGATTTTTCCTCACCGGAGATGACCGGTTCGACAAACAATTCGAAGTCAAAATCGGTGACACCAAACGTGCAAGCGGTTTTGAAGCCACAAGTAATGGAATGCATCCGGCGGAACAACGTAAATACGCGCATCAGCTTATCGACAAAATGACGTCTGACATCATAACTGCGGATTCCTATGCGTCTTCGAGAACACAGTTGCGTTTCATTCAAAACAAACTCTATATCGCCATCGAAAATACACGTGACACCTTTGAATTGCGACATGGTGACGAAAATCACCTTGATCTGTTGCAGGAACGCTTCGAAGACGAGGCTCGCGCCATGACGACATATCTCGATTACATGACGAGAGCGCTCAATATTTCCCATCTTTAACCCCCTTTACTTTGCTTTTTTTTTAGGTAAAAAGCTTCTTGGGAGCGTATAAGAAAAACGGAGCACTGTAAGCCCAGTTCCTTATCTTGCTCTTATTCTTTGATAATCTGGTGCTTGGCACCCAAACGTAAGGATTTACAATGAAAAAAGCACTTCTTTCCCTCGCCGCGATTTCTTTGACAGCACTCAGCCTCAATGCTTGTAGCATTTCAGCCCTCAAACCTGAACCTGTACCTCTCGCTGCCACCGATCTCGCGCACTTCACCATCGACAATTCTGCCATTCCGGCCGAAGGTTCCATCTGTGGCGAAAAATACAAACAGTTCAATGAAACGCTCCGCAACGGCTTCAATTATGCCGCCAATAGCGGTGAAAATGCTTCCGTCGTCAGCGCCAATATCGCCCAGAGCCAGCTTACCATTCGCTCGCTCGAAATGAGCTGCCTCGGCAAAGACAAATTCTCCGGCTATATCATCACCGGTAATGTCGCCTATTCGTGGAAAACCGATAATGGCCCCGAAACCATCTATACTGCGACCATCGTCTCCGGTTCCGAAAAGAGCGTTGAAAAAGCGCTCGGCGAACTCGTCGCCGACATCTTCGACAATGCCTTCAGCTCCTATGTCATCAATTCTGGCAAATAATTTTGCTTGATCATGTACTTTCCTTATCACGCGTTCCAACTTTGAACACTTTTTTCGGAAAGCACACACAAAACATTTGAGTATTAACGCGCCCACATCGGGCGCGTTACAATAAACTTGAGAGAGAGGTATCTCCCCGCTCCATTACGCAGGTTTATGGCATACAATGCCAGGCCCAGACAGGGTGCTATAGCCACCATGCCCATTCTTCGATACAACGATTTTTGTTGTAATCGTCTCCTGAAGTGCCTCAATGTGTGATATGATCCCTATCTGACGTCCCTGTTCGTTGATTTCACACAAGGCCTGAAGCGTGCGGCTCAAAGTGTCATTGTCAAGCGTACCAAAACCTTCATCAATATAGAGGGTGTCAATGCGAATATTGCGACTCGCCATCGACGCCAAGCCCAAGGCCAACGCCAAACTCACGAGGAAGGTTTCTCCGCCGGACAAATTCGTCGTCGGACGAATATCGTTCATCTCACTGTCGATCAGCTTGAAGTTCAATTCCTTCGTCTGGTTCGATAACTCTTGGTTAGCTTTGGCTTCCTTTCGTTTGCTCGTCCGTTTTTTAGTTTCCTTCACAACATCCTGCTCTTCAGACGTTTGTAAAGACGCGACGGTTTTGGCCGCCACCTTCAGATCATCGCCCGTTTCCTCACTGACGCTTTTATCATCCCCCACGCTATCGATATCCATGGGCACAAGCTTATAACGTGGATCCAATTTCCTGAGATAATCATTGGCATAATTCAAAAGGAATTTCATCGTCAGATTTTGAACAAACACTTTGAATTTTTTGCCATCCTGAGAACCAATTCTGAAATTTAACATTTCCCAACGTCGATGCTTCGGCATAAAGGCTTCAATGTCTTTTTCCGCACACGCTAATGCCTTGCGGTTCTCATCATCCACGCGAATCAATTCCTGTTTCGTGCCTTGCAACGTATTCATTTCATCTTTTTCGCGGTTCTTCTGTGCAATTTCAAACGCAACGGCTTCAAGCGTTTTGTCCGTCAACGGCGTGGATTCAAGCTCAGCCCTGCGTTTATCATTCTCCTGTTTCCTAATCTCAAGTTCGGTTTTTGTGCGATCCAATTGATCTTTCTTTGCATGAAGCCGTTCAATCGTGGATTGATCTAAAATCGCATTGGCCATATCTTCAATATCCGCAAATTGATCCGCCTGACATTTTTTCAAGAGCACTTCACGGCGTTCTTTAATACGGACATCATATTTAAATACCTCTTTTTCGAGCTCACCCATACGTCGATCATTATCATCCGCCTTTTGCTGTGCCGCTCGAACTGCATTGTCGGCAAATTCTTTCTCTGCCTTTTTAATATTCACAGCATCTACAAGTTTCTTACGCAAAACTTCGGGTTTCTCTTTACCATACTGCTGTTCGCGAGCCTCCCTTTTTACCTTCTCGTCAAGCGCCGTTTTTTGGTACTCACAATTGGCATTATCCATAGCTTCTTTCTTGGCATTCCATCTTGCCAAGGCACTCTCTTCCTTTGTTTTGGCATCCGACAAAGCCTGTTCGAGGTTTTGTTTATCATTAACGCGTGCCTTATACAATTGGACTCTCTCTCTCAAACAAGCAAGTACCTTTGCTTCATCCGTGTCCTGATTGCAAGCCATATACTGACCTGCTTCGTCCAAAAACTGTTGTCGCCGCAATGCCAAGTCCCCCTCTTTTTCACGTACAGTTTCATTGGCTTCCTGAATACGTGTCTCATACTGAGCGCGATTGGAACGGTTATGTTCCAACTCACTCTCACGCATAATATATTGTTTTTCTATATGATTTTTAGCATCCTTCGCTTTATCAAGGGCAGTCTTCGCTGCTTTGATCGCCTTGATGCGTTTTGTCAAAGCATCAACCTTTTGCTGGATCTCATCTTCTTTGTGCGGGAGATTCTCGGTATACGGATGGTGTACCGAACCACACAGCGGGCATGCTTCACCCTCGACAAGGGTATGCCGCGCTTCATCATAAGTCTTTAGAACCTGACATCGAGCTTTTTCATCTTTTGCATGGCTCAATGCCTCTTCGATGTCATCGAGCGTCCTGCCGTCCAATAAATCCGCATACTTCTGTTCTGATTTTTTGACCGCCGCTTCTGCCTGCTCCTTCTCACGCGAAACCTCTGTATAGGCTTTTTCCGCTTGTTCGAGCTGATTTTGGAGCTGATCACACGCCTGCTTTAGTTTAGCCCATTTTTTACGCGCATCTTCTGCATCCCCCTTGGCGCGATGCACAATCTCAGCTTTCGCTTCCATGCCACTATACGCCTCAGACAACGCCTCATCATTCGCATGTCCTTCAAGCCACGCAACAATTTCTTGATGCTCTTTCGATGTCGCAGACACGCAGTTTCGCGCTGACTGATAAAGCTGTTCCGCACGCTGAACCTCACGTAAGCTCTGCTCACATTGGCTTTGTTTGGCTCTAAGCTCTGTGCCGAGGCGTTCAATCAAAGCATCCTCGCGGATCATGGCTTCAATGCGAGGCTGCGCCTTCTCATGTGCTTCTTCAGCTTGATTTAAGCCTTCAGCCGCGCTGACAGCACGCACCTTTGCTTCCTCAAAAGCACGGTACAGCTTCGGCACGTTCTCTTTTGCAATGCTGTGTTCTTGCGCAAACCCAGAACGCTCTTTTTCATCCCGACGAAGCTCATGGAGATCCGTCTCATGTTTCTGTGCCAAAAGCGCACGCGCCAAACGACATCTGTCCTGCTCAAAACCTGCATTTTCCCGCGCATACTGCTCGTAATCCCTGACAATCACCTCAGCCGCTTCCCGCTGCTTCTGACACGCCAAAAGCCAGTTTTCCTGCTCCGAAAGCGCCTTGATTGCCTGATTCAGAGACACCAGGCGTTCCTTCGCATCCATAAGCCAGACAAGCGTTTCCGAACGCACCATGTCATCGAGTAGTTTCGATTTATGCAAATCACGCACTTGTTCCAAACGCTTGCGCTCTTCTTCCATCGATTTGAATATCTCAAACACTTTTTTGGATATCGCTGTATAAATGCCTGTACCCGTCATTTTTTCGAGCAAGTCAGCGCGTTCATTGGCATTGGATTTCAAAAATTTCGTAAAATTACCCTGTGAAAGCATCACAGCTTGAGAAAATTGTTCAAATGTCAACCCTGTGATTTTGACGATTTCTGTATCACACGCTTTGATCTGACTGCATATTGCCTGATCATCCTGTTGGTTATAATATCGAATCCGGCGCTCAACCTGCTGAAGATTGCCATCAATATTATTTCGGGCACGCCGCTGCTGCCAATGCGCCAAATACAATTTATCTGAAGCTTCAAAAATAACATCGGCAAAACACGATGCCGTGCCGCGCGTCAGTACTTCGTTCGAATTGTTATTGACCGTATCCAGACGCGCCGTTTTGCCATAAAGCGCAAGACTAATCGCATCCAAAATCGTCGTCTTGCCAGCCCCCGTCGGCCCCGTAATGACAAATAAAGGATGATGGATATACTCTGGATCCGAAAAATCAATTTCCCATTTGCCGGCAAGCGAATTCAAATTTTCAAAAATGACTTTAATAATTCTCATGATTTGACCCCTTATTTATCTCAATCCGCATAAATAATCCCACAACCCATGTCACTAAAGCACTAATCATCCTGGCTAACGGCATCCTCCTCTTCCTGTACAGCGTGAAGTGCTTCCTGGTATGTCGAACGAAGCAACGCCGCATCATCTCCTTCAATGCGCATTTGCTTGAGCAGGGATTCAAAGACGAAAGCCGGTTCAAGTTCACACAATTCAGGCGTTTCGATACCTTCCGTCTGCAACAAGTGCTGTACATATGATGCATTTCGAATGTGGATACATTTAGCCAGGCTTCCTTTAAGGATTTCATTCACATCCGATTCGAGCGTGCGCACCGTCTCCTCGCCCGTATATTGTACTTCAAGCCACACAGGAGCAGCGCTTTTCGCAATCGTTTTGAGCGCTTTTTTGAGCGCTTTGACATCGTCGGATGACACGCGCTGTAACGCCTGAAACACAGGCACTGGTTTGGTTTCAATCTTTTTTTCCCGTCCATCAAACGTCACGATGCAGACGACTTTTTCATCGCATCGCTCATCAAATCCCATGGCAATCGGAGAACCCGAATAACGTATATCATCCCGCCCGTTGACGCGTTGTGGCCGATGGATATGGCCGAGCGCAACATAATCAAACGTCGCAGGGAAAATACCGTCATCGACGCCTTCAAGCGTACCGACGTACAAATCGCGCACGCCATCATCCCCACCTTTGACCGCACCGCTCGTCATCAAATGTCCCATCGCCAAAACGGGCACAGGCTTGCCAATGCGCTCACGCAAAGCTTCTGCGTGCGCTGCAACATCGCCATAGTGTGCCATAAGCCCACGCCGCGTGATGCTCTCCTTGTCCGAACGCACTTCCGGCGGCAAAAGATTGTACAAATCTTCCTGCCTTAAAAATGGTACGGCACAGACGATGAGTTGCGCCTCACCATCCTTCTCGACGACAAAAACTTCATCCGCAGGATCCTTCGGACGCCCGACAACAGTAATATCCAATTGCTTCATCAGTTCCGCTGGCGCATCAATAAAACGACCGGAATCGTGATTGCCCGAGGTCACAAACACGCGGCACAAACGACAAGCCCGCGTCAAAAATTGATAATATAATGCCTGCGCTCCCGTCGGAACATTGATCACATCAAAAATATCGCCAGATATGACCACAACATCAATCTGTTCCTCTTGAATCGTCTGAATCAACAATTCTATCCATGCCCTGAATTCGACCTCCCTGTCCTGATGATAAAGCTCACGACCAAGATGCCAGTCCGATGTGTGTAACACTTTCACCATAATCTGCTCCTCTCATAATACGACAGACCAATCTGCCACAGCTTATCTGACATGCTGATAAATAAAAATCACTCAATTTTGGGTGCAGGCGTTTTTCGTGTCTATTTCCAAAACGTCAACTTTGTGCTATCAGTCACACTT
>JAFOHE010000237.1 GCA_017421975.1 Pseudomonadota bacterium | reverse complement strand
GAGTAAATAGAGTGGGCCTAACCACAGGGATTGTATGGAATGGCCGGATTCATGTTTACACATTTCTTCGGAGGCATGATCGGGGACAAAGATGAAGGGGCCGAAGGAAACGCCAAAGTTTGCGCCTTTCATGGAGACTTTATATAGCGTAAGGCCGGCATTGTTATAGATTGTGATATGCCTGTAGCAGAGGAGCATACAGCAACCGACGATGACTTGGGGAAGCTGCCACAGGTAAGCGGGAATAGAAGATATGCGAGTGTAATTCATAGGTGTGTGGCGCAAGCCGATAAAAAAGCCCCGTATTGGCAATGGCCAATAGGGGCTTTGCGTGCCGCGTATCCGCGTGCGGATAGCGGCCGCCAAAAATTAGAAATTGTATCCGACGGTGAATGAAGGTTCGATGGCGGCGATGAGAATGAGATATGTGATGTCCACTTTGAAGCCAAGCATAAGATGTTTGCCCAAAAGCCAGCTTAAGGCGAATTCAAAACGGGCACCTGGGTAAGGCTGCCATACTTTTTCGTTTGTTTCGGAATCGGTGTATCGCGAGTAGTTGACGCCAGCGCCGATGCCGAGGTCGATAACGACGGTATCGGCAATGGGAATGAAGAATTTGAGCAAAAGGTTGGTTCCGCCCATGGCACCCTGAAACGCCCTGTAATCATTTTTATCTTCTTTGTTATTTCCGTCAAAGATGGTGTCGGTTTCTTCGACCCAGTTGCCGAGAATTTTTTGTTCGACGAAGATACCGAAGTAGCGCCAATGGTAGCCCAATTCGATACCGGCATTGATGCCGCCGTAGGTCTGGGTGCCGACGATGAAAAAGATGCCGCCGACGTGTGCGCCAACGTTCGCACTGAGCATAAAGCCGCTGTGCCAGTTGGGATCCTCGTCGGGCTGTGCGAGCGGCGTTTCTGCAGGAAGGGGTGTGGATGCATCGGAGGGTGCGTTCTCTTCAATGGGCGTCCAATCGTTTGTGGCAGCATTATCTGCTGTGGCAGCATCATCTGCGAGCGCGATTGAGGAAAATGTGAGGCATGAAGCCAGAACAAAGGGGGCTAAATATGATTTTAACATGGGGGTTACACTCAGATGAAATGTGAAGATAATCGACAGCATAATTACGAACATTTATTATTGCAACATTCTGTGTCAGGGTCAAGGTGTGACGACAAAAAAGATGCCACATGTCAGTATTGAACCTTCAACGTCATACATGTAGTAAATTTGAATCCAATTCGCATAATATCCTACAAAAACGAATAAGTTATAAAATACTTTTTGTGTGGTACGATATGAATGTGGTAATTGATAGCTATGTCGATAAAGAACAGATACGAGGCATGTCGTTTCGTAGCATAGTTCTTATACTAAGAGGAGAATGTTGACATGGCGTTTAATCCCTTTGAGATGGCTCAGCAACAGTTTGACAGTGTCGCCGAAGAACTCGGTTTGAGTGCGAGTTTGAGAGCGCTTTTGCGTGAACCGATGAAAGAGTTTTCATTTTCGCTGCCAATTCGCATGGATGATGGCACGATGCGTGTGTTTAAGGGATATCGTGTCCAGCATAACGACAGCCGCGGCCCGTGCAAAGGCGGCATTCGTTTTGCGCCTGCGGAAACGCTTGATACGGTTCGTGCGCTTGCGACGTGGATGACGTGGAAGTGTGCCGTTGTGGACATTCCTCTTGGCGGTGGCAAAGGCGGGATTGTCTGTGACACGCATGAGCTTTCGATGACGGAACAGGAGCGTCTGTGTCGAGCCTGGGTCCGTGCGCTTGCGACGGAAGTTGGTCCAGTTCAGGATGTTCCTGCACCCGACATGAACACGAAGGGCTATCACATGATTTGGATGCTTGATGAATACGAAGCGATTCATCACGGCAAATTCCCTGGTTTCATCACTGGAAAACCGGTTGGTTCGGGTGGATCGCTCGGACGTACGGAAGCGACGGGCTACGGTGTCATCTGTGCCCTCAACGAAGCCTGCAAGGCGCTTAATATTGATATTTCAAAGACGACGGCCTCCATTCAGGGCTTTGGCAATGTTGCCTATTATGCGTGCGAACGTTATCTCAAACTCGGCGGCAAGCTCATCTGCGTCTCCTGCTGGGACAATACGGACAAATGTTCGTACACGTTTAAGCGCGAAAGCGGTGTGGACATCGTCGAACTTAAGGCCATTACGAACGAGCATGGCGAAATTGACAAAGCGAAGGCCAAAGACCTTGGGTACGAAATTTTGCCTGGTGATGCCTGGATTGCGCAGGATGTCGATATCCTCGTTCCGGCAGCTCTCGAAAACCAGATCAATAAAGAGACTGTCACGAAGATCAGTTCCCGCGTTAAGATCATTGCCGAAGGCGCGAATGGCCCGACGACGCCGGAAGCCGATGAAGTCATTAAATCACGTGGTATTTTTGTTATCCCCGATTTCCTTTGCAATGCCGGCGGTGTAACGTGTTCCTATTTTGAACAGGTTCAGTGCAATATGAACTATTTTTGGTCGAAAGCGGAAGTCCTCACAAAACTTGACGAAAAAATGTCGAGCGCATTCCATGCGTGCCACGCCATGGCAAAAGACAAAAACGTCTATATGCGTGATGCCGCCTATATGATCGCGATTGACCGCGTTGCCAAGGCTTGTGTGGCGCGTGGTTGGGCGACGAACGGATAATTGCCTGGCGTTGCGTGTTGTTTTGTGGCTGTGTCTATGGCTAAAGCCATACGACACAGCTGCCGCGTCTATGGCTAAAGCCATACGACGCGGGCCGTCCGGCTATGCGCTTTTGGCGCATACGCCGGACGTTTTTTGTGAGGTTAAAAAGAGAGTGTGTAAGTGTTTCTGACGGAAGAATCCACGCCCTTAACAAGGATAAAGACGCGCTGTGGCTGAGACACAGCCACGGATTCCATATTGGAAGCTGTAGCACTAGTTCCGATTTCCGATCCGTCTTCTGCGTACACATAAAGGTCAAGATCACCATTTTCATGATCAAAGCTGAGCTGAAGGGTTGTTTCAGCAGTCACATCCATGGTGTACCAATCCTGGTCGTTTTCGCAGACAGTGGCATTGACAGCGGACGAGATCCATTTGGCGGAAAGAGCGGTGTCGTTGGGTTCGTAAGTGTCTGCCTGGCAGGAAGGCAAGACAGAGATCGTGCGGGAAAGTGTGTTGTCACTCTGATCGACATCGTCCGTTTGAACGAGCACGACGGAGAGTGTGGCATCACCGTCAAGGTGCCCTGGAAGGGTAAGTTTGTGTCGATAAGTTTCCGTTTCACCATACGCCGGCGCAGTGACCAGGGTAGAGCGGTATAAAATGTCATCACGCGTTTCGTCAGAAACATGGATATAATAAATGAAAGAAGGTGTTTCAGCGGCATGGTTGGTAATGTCGAATGAAACAGTGACAGCCTGATTGGCGATGGGATTATCTGGAAGCACGGAGAGGTTGGAAAGACCGTAGTTGACGCCTGACAAATCTTGCATCAGCAGTCGGTAGGATTGCGAAACATATTCGCTGGCATTGGTGAAGACGCGCACCCAATAGGTAGCATCTTTCGTCGCCGTATAATCAAAAGACTGTGTTTTGAGGTTTGTCAGCATGGCGATAAAACGGCGTTCGTCTCCGCCATAGAGTGCGGCTCTGAGATGGCTTGCCTCAGTTTCGAAAGCAAGGTTAAGTGGTTGTCCGGCGACGAGGTAGATCGAGAAGAAATCCTCATCATCATGTGGACAGATATCCATGAATTGTCCAGATTTTGCAGCCGTTTTCAGGTCGATGGCGGAACTGAAGAAATTGTTGGGTTCAAAATGGCTGTCGCATGTCAGCCAGGCTTGTGCCGGACTGATCTTGATGGACAAATCGTATGTCATGTCGGCAGCATTATAGATATTGTCGTTAAGAAAAACCCGCAGATAGAGGGTTTGATCGCCGACAATGATGTCGCGTGAAATTGTTTCTGTCAGGCTTGATGTGCGAGAGGATGCAATTTCATTATAATTGTGATCATAAAGAACGATGTCGTAATCGCCGGCGGTTTGTGATGTCACGCTGATATCGAGGGCATGTCCATGTTCGACGACGAATTGGTAGTAATCCTCATTGTTTCGGCATAGACGCAGGGAAGTGGCTTCGAAGGCGTCGTGATTGAAGGTGAGATTTGAGGCGGTATCGAATGATTCATTAGGATCAAGTGTGTCCCAACAAGTTTTGTCAAGGCGCCATGGATTGGAATGGGCGATATTATTATCGGGACGGATATCATCGAGCGTTTGAGCATCGTCAATTCGAGCGATGACGTGGTACGTTGCCGAAGGCGTGTCTGCCGGGAGTTTGAGACTGGCGCTGTAGCGTTGGACGGCACCTGGCGAGAGGGATTTGACTGTCGTTGAGGCCAGGCGGACAGCAGTGTCGTCGAGGTTGCCCGTTTGGGAGAGGTAATAGCCGAGTGTGATGTTACTGACGGTGGATTGGGAATGGTTGTGGACGAGGACGGAGACATCACGCCATTCGGAAATGGAGAGGGCGTTTGCGGCGACAGTCAGACCGGAAGCCGCGACATCTATGCCTTCTTGAGACGAAGGCGTATAGGTATCGAGCGAGAGATGGTAGTGGTTTGCAGCACCGTTGGCGCCATAGACGCGGATATAGTAAGGAAACTCGTCTGCGCCGGTTAATTTTTCGCCTTCGAGGTAGAGATCATCGGCGCCGCTGTAGGCGTCGATGCGCGTGTCGTTTCGCCACAATTCCATGGTGAGCGGTGAGCGCGTATGCAGATGGGAGAGGTGAGCCCGGAATGAATCGTCGTTATGGATGTCGAGGCGGAACCAATCTTCATCATTAGGACAGAGGGTCAGATCATCATCGAGGGATGTGCGTGAGACAGCTTGTGTGGTGACATTGTTGGGTTCAAACGGATCAGAATCACAGATGCAGTCGCGTCCCATTGTTGTCAGAACCTGCTTGGGCGTGTAGCTGTTATTTTTTTCGTTATCTTCGGCTAAGACGTTCGTCGCGTCAGCTACGAAGGTGAATCCGTAGGAGGGACACCAAAAATCACAGACCTGGTCAAAGGTGAGTGTCACGAGCGTACATTGTCCGGCTTCGATGCCATCGACCGTGGTGCGCGTAACTTCTTTTTGGGAAGCGTCACAGAGATTATTTCGGATGAGAGAGACGACATTTGGTCCGGCTCCCGTCGAACCGTTGTTACAGAGCTGCGTGGTGACAGAAACTTCGTCGCCATCGTTGGGTGCTTCGGGAGAGAGCGAGGATGTCTGCGAAAAGAGCAAATCAATGGATGTCTGTTCGGCGATTGAGATAGGTGAAGCGCTACGTTGGATGTTATTATCTTCGATGGCTTCAGCCACGACACCGCTTGAATCACAGAAAACATAGACGTAGTAATCGCCTGCGGCGATGCTGGCATCGACTTCGACGGCAGCTGTCGTCTGAATAGACGATGTTGGATGTAGATCATCCATATTGATGGATCCCACGATTTTGTCCGAATCGACGTCGAGGGACATATCTTCACTCAGAAAGACGGTACAGATAAAAGAGCCGGTCGGCTGAGAACCCTGGTTATAGATATCGACGGTTGTGGAAAACGTGCTTCCACGGCTAGCGAGGGTAGGGGAGAACGCGACATTTTGTACGATGATATCGGCATTGAGAACGGGCTCGTTCGTGACCTGAATGGGGGCAACGCTGCGGATCATGTTGTTTGTTTCGTCTCTTTCAACGATAGCGTGATCACTGTCTAGGACGAGCCAAAAATAATACAGCCCTGGATCTGTAATCGGCGGCGTGACGGAAACGAGGACGTCCTGGACGGTTTGCCGGATACCTGCGACGCTGCCTGTGAGATGTGATTTTGAGACGAGCGTGGCACCCTCCATATTGTCGGCATTGTCTTTTGCTGTGAGCCAGATTTCGTATGCGAATTCTTCGGCTGTCGTTGAGCCCTGATTGAGAAATTCAAAGCTCGCTGTCGCAGAAGAAAGAATGCTCGTGATTTCGGGCGACATCTGGAGACGCGCAGCTTCGAGATCGGCACCATCGGTCGATTGATTTCGCACAGTCAGGGGCGTGTCGTAGACAGATGTATTGTTTGACAGATTATATTCACCGGTTTCGCCATCAGGATTGATGATGGCAATGGCATAGTATGACCCCGTTCGGATCGTATTGTTGACGGGAATCGAAAATTCGAGTTTTTGCGTACTGTTTTGTTCAGATGCAGCAGGAAAATCTGT
>JAFOHE010000236.1 GCA_017421975.1 Pseudomonadota bacterium | reverse complement strand
ATCGCTTTGTATGATGGTGAAAGTAAAGCCGCTTCTTTTTTGACAGAGTGTTGGTCTACCTGTGATTCAAAATGGGATAATGCTGGAGAACGCTTGTTTTATGATCACCTGGAATCAAAAGACGGTTATATACAAATCAATTCGCTTTTTGTTTACAATATGGCACAAAAGCGTTCACAGCGGCTGACGCGCGATATTCATGTCCGTTCTTTTGATGTTTCTGAGACATCTTTATATTTAATTGCGCAACAACATGAAGCTGTCGTTATTTTGCGCGTACCACTTTCGAAAATTCATGCTGATATGGTTCAAGATGAATTTGAAACGCTCTATCGCGGAAGGGATTTCGAACAGTTGGAGGAGCTTCATGTGCTTTCCGGAGAGTCATGGCAGACGGATCGATTGGCCATGACGCAGTTCAGCCTTGAAAAGCGTGGTGTCAATTATCAGGATGGGGCTTTAGTTTCAGAGCCACATCGTGATTTGGCGCATCATGTTGTAACAGTTTATGCTGGAAAGATCGATAACGATGGGAAGTGGCTTGAGAACGGTTTGCCTTTTACGACAAATCCTACGCGTGATCCGGCATGGATCGTCAGCGAAGAAGGCGTTTCGCTTGCCTATAGTGCTGTCGCTGAAGATGGCACATTGACGCGTTATCTTGAAGACGAAAATGGAAACACAAAGTGCTTTGCACGCCGTCTCGAAGGCATACACGAACCAACCATGCTTGAAAACGGGAACCTCGTCTACGTTCAATACACGTCTAAAGGCAAAGCGATTGCTGTGATTGACAAAGATGCGCTGTTTTCGGCAGAGTTAAGTGAAAGTCCGCGTCTGTCCATCTGGAAGCGGCGCGTCATGGATAAGCCACTCGTCATGCCTGATGTCGCCGAACGTGATTATCTGCCGTGGCGGTGGCTTTTCCCTCTGGCATGGTGGCCTTCTTTTGCTATGACTGGCGAGCAGTTTGAAATAGGGCTTGCGTTTAGCGGCAGAGATTATTTGGATCATCACAATTACACGGTTTCTGCTTCATACCATTCGGGATTGGATGTTTTTAATTTTTCTACGTCTTATCTCTATGCGCGTTTGTTGTGGAACATCTCGCTTTCTGCGGGGATTTGGAACAGTTCTGCATTTTGGTTTGATGGAAAACGCAATCAGGAATATGATTATCAGCAGGCAACGGGATCCCTCATGACGTCAAGAACATGGCATGTCGGGCTTGCTGTCAGTCAGTTGACCTTGGGCATAAATATGCTCCATACGCAGTCTTCTGAGCGTTTTTCTTATTCTTTGAGTGATCCAGCAGTGGATCCACCGCGTTTTCCTGAGTTCGGGTGGCATAATGCGCTATATGTGAATTATGTGTTATCCAATTTACGGCAATATGAAAAAGCCGTCGCCGTCAGTGATGGACAGAGAATTCGAGCTTCCTTGCGATTTGAAGCGCCTTGGTTAGGAGCGGAGCATTATGCCATTATCGCATCCCTTGATGCGCAGTTTTCATGGACATTACCGTGGTTCGAGACGCATGTGATCGGCATGACGCTCTCCGCCGGTACTTCGTATGTCCAAAATGAGGCGCGAATGCCCTTTGCGATAAGTACATCCGTTAATACGACGTTTTCTCTGGATGATCTTTTGTCTTTTTCAAATACGGATGCGCTCGTCCACGGTTATCAGCCTGGTACGTTGAATGGGCAGCATTATTTGTATGCGCATTTGAATTATCATTTTGGAATCTATGATCCGGTTTTGGGGGTATCGACGTTGCCGATTGGTTTGCAGCGTATAAGTGCGACGATTTACTGTGATTGGGGATATGCATGGAATACTGGTGAATTTAATATACTTCGCTCAAAACCAGCGATTGGTGCAACCTTGCATTTTGATATTACGTTGGGGTATCGTTTGATTCAGCGTTTTTCGATAGGTTATGCGTACGGGGATATGCATCAATTTTATTTTGGTTTTTTTTAATGCCCCGTCCCGATCGCGTTATTGTTCATCATGGATGACGCGTGGGGACGCGTTCATTGTCTGTCCACGATCGCGGTTAATATATAATTTGTAATTTATTGATTAATAATAACCATAAAGTGCATGGATGCAGTTATTGTATGATAAATAATCATTGGTTTGCAAAGCACCGTGAGAGTGCATCCATCGGGGGGCGTTGCGGGGGCATAAGCTCCCGCATTGGGGGTAGCGGCGTATATATATTGGAACGTCGTTAGGACGTTCCAATATATATAGCCGCGTAGGGGGCGCTGCCCCCAACCACAAGTATTGCGGAAGATGAAGGGACGAAGCCAATGGCGTGCTTTTGCGCTTGGAAATTTGTTTAGCGCATTATAAGCGGTTGAGGCGGTCGATGGCTTTTCGGTCGCCTAAGGCCTGAGCTTGGCGCATGGCGATGTCGAGACAGAAGCGCGCTTGCTCGCGTGATGCAAAACGAAGGCAAAGATTGACGGCGAGTTCCGTACAATAGAGGATGTCTGCATCGACAACGCCGCTTTCCTCAAGTGAGTTGCCTAAACGAAGAACGACGCTGCTAAAGGTCGGCCAGTCAAAGGTCGCCGCACAGCATGGGAGAAGTTCGGCATAGAGCCAGTTCAAATCCGTCGTCTGTTTTGCTGCTTCCTGAAGTGGTATTTGGGAGAGGACGATTTGTTTTGCCTCCGTATAGCGCTGTTTCGACAATAGCAGCAGAACGAGATTGATGATCGTCGTGCAGGAATCAGAGAGATTGAGTTCACGATAGATTTCGATGGCGCGTCTGTAATAGTTTTCAGCGGCGTCATACTGGTTGTAGCCGAGACGGAAAATTTCACCGATATCATTGAGTGAGTTGGCGTAATCCAGGCGGTAGCCGAGTTGTTGGAAAATATTGAGGGCATACTCCAGATTGACTCTTGCTTCTTCATACAATCCGGCATGTTGGCACATATTGCCGATAGACTGGTAGGAACGTGCAATACCGGGTTGATCATTAATTCTCTTTTGGATATCGATGGCCTGTTCGATATACTGTCGTCCCAACTGAAGATCGTGTCGAAGAGCGTAGATACGTCCGAGCGTGGAATGTGCCTCGGCGTATGCCGCTGCGTACGTTTCACGGCGGCGTTCACTGATGTTCTCAAAGCACTCGATCGATTTTAACAACGCTTCGATGGCTTCGTTAAGAAGATTCTGCTCTTTGAGAAGCAAGCCTTTTTCTTTATAGGCGAGCGAGAGCACGACGTAGGAGTGAATCTCTTCGCCGAGGCAGATGGAGCGGGCGATGAGGGCTTCGGCGGGCTCAAGTTTGCTTTCGAGAAGGTAACAGTGTGCTTCATTTACCCATCCATAAGCACGTATGGGGCTATTTTCGTCTGCCTTGCATGCATTGAGCGCCGTTTCGCGCTGTTGGAAGAGACTATGTGCCATGCCGAATTCGCTTCTCTGCATCCGGATATTGGCCGCCATGAGCAAGGGTTCGATGGCCGTTTCCCAAACCTTGGCAGCCATGAGATGTGCGGCGCGATTTTCGTGGTAAAACTCGAAGGTGTCAGAAAAATAATCTCTCAACATATCTGCGCAGATGAGATGGTGCTGACGTGAGCGGCCATTTTCATCGGCATAGCGCAGAAGTGATTCCCGAAGGAGCGTGTGGACAAAGCGAATATTGGGATATTGCATCTCAAAAAGCCTGTGCGACAACATGAGCTCAAGCGTTTTAGAATTGGAGCCGAGATCAGCCATTTCACAGGCAATGCGCCATTCGTCCGCGTCGAATTGGTTACCGAGACATGCTGCGAGTTCAAGCTGTTCCCAGGCGTTTTGAAGGGAGCGGTTATCTTTGAGGATGAGGCGGAGGCGCGACAGCCAGAGTTCGTGAAGTGAATCAGGGAGTTTATCGACCGTGCCTTCCTTGAGCGTAAAGCCGTTGGGGCCAGGAACGAGGACACCGCGTTCAATCCAGTTCCCGATGAGCTGAATGGCAAAAAGCGGCATGCCGCATGTCCTTTGAGCAACGCGTTCACACAGATCATCGTCAAGTCCGAGTAGCTCGTGGATCATCGCAAGCTGGTGTTGTTGGGCAAGCGGTTCAATGGTAATATGCATGATGGCGTCATTCGACGTCAGATGTCGCCAGATGACGTACTGCGGGCTCGATTCATCGATTTCTTCGTTTCTTGCCGTACATAAAATGAGAAGCGGAAGATCGTCCTGACGCGGTTGGTTCATCATGTACTGGACGAATTCGAGCGAGAAGGTCGAAAGATGGAAATCGTCAAGCCACAGAATCGTTGCGCGATCCTGACAAAGGCGCTGTAAGAAACGACGGAGAACGGCGAATTTTTCGTTTGAAGCATTAAAATGGATTGTCGGAACGGGGTGTTCCGGGTCGTCCTGAAGATGCATGAGTTCGAGGAGCGGCAGGGCGTCATCGAATTCTGGCGTCAGAGGATGTTCCTCAAGAAACGTTCGAATTCTGGCGAGCGCTTCGTGACGCGGAAGCCGTTCGCATGCGAGATGGAACGTCATCGCACGCACGACACCGGTGGAGTTGTGGTGATCGGCATAGTGAAAAGCCTTGATCGTGTGTGCAAGGGCAAGTTCGTGGGCGCGCTGGAACATCCATTCGACGAGGCGCGATTTGCCGATGCCCTGGACGCCGTCAATGATGATCGTATGCGGATTGTGATCGTGTCGGGCTTCGAGAAGGACATTGTAAATCGCATCCCGTTCGTCTTCACGGTCGATGAGTGGTATGGCACGCAGTCCCCAAAGGCCCAGACCGGCATCGACGAGCTGCGGGGCGGTTTCGAATTGATCGCGGCGCCAAGTCTTGGGCGCAGGAATGAGGGCGCGATTATGATAGATCTCTGGATATGACTGCTGGCGGCTGTTTTTGAGCATTTCTGCAAGCGTCGAGAGATGTTCATCAAGTGAGGGCACGGGACGTCGCGAAGCCGCTACGGACAAGGCGACGGCGATGTCCTGCGTATTCATGCGGACTGTGTCGCTCGTGTCGTTCAAAAGTTCGTCACTCAGATCTACGGTCAGTTCGCTCGATGGCGTCGTCGTGCAGATATGGTGAAAAACATTGGAATCACCGCTCACGCAGACCTCATTGATGGCACTGTTAATACTCGAATACGGGGCGCCCTTTTCAACACTCTTGAGCGCTTCATTGCTCGGCGTGGAAACAGGGGACACGCCAGGATCATCTTGCACCGGATCCGGCAGATTTATGAGATCCCATGCCGCTTCGGCGGCAAACTGATAGCGGTAGGCCACGCGCTTTTCGAGCATCCTGTCTAGCCATGCCTGAAAACCTTGTGGAATATGAATGCCCTGAACGGGCTCAGGCGTTTCACTGATTTGACAGCGAAGAACGGCGGCACCGGACGTGTTGTAAAAAATGCGCCTTCCCGTCGCAAAGAGATAGGCGAGGCAGCCGACGGAATAAAGATCCGTCCAGGGCCCCTGATCCCGCGTCTGATGAAGAATTTGTTCGGGCGCCATGTAACGCGGCGTACCGGCAACGACGCCGTTTGGCAGCTCTTTAATGCCGACGGCTTTTGCGATGCCGAAATCAGTCAGTTTGATCCGCATCCGCGTTTTTTCTTCCATAAGAAGAATGTTGTTCGGCTTGATGTCGCGATGAATTACGTCGCGTGCATGCGCGTGTGCAAGCGCGTCGAGAATTTCGAGAAGCAGAAAACGCATACGATGCCATGCAAGCGGCGTTTTAGGACGCGGCAAGACGCCACCTGTCGCCAGTTCCATCGCATAATATTGGCTTCCGCTCGCAATCTCACCGTGAGACGATTCCGAGAGCGTCTCATCCGTGATGCCATAGTCGAGAATGCGGATAATCGACGGATGATGGAGACGCGCAACGGCACGGACTTCGTTCGAAAAGGCCAGGTTAAACGTCTCGTCTACGATGCCTGTCGCCGGAATGACTTTGATGGCCACGTGCGTGCCTACGGAACGGTGTACCCCTTCCCATACGATGCCCATCGAGCCTCGCCCGATCGGCTCAAGTAAATCAAAAGGTCCAAGTGATATAGTGTGCTGATTCATTGATATTTCCATTTATGTATTTTTGTATCTTAATCTCATTAAAATGACTGGTGATATGGGGGGATGTTTCCCCCTGCGTGGCTATGTGCATGGTGTTGAAGACGCGATTTGAGCGTCTCCATCACCATGCACATACGCCACGCCCCCCTCTGCGGGGACACCCCGCAACGCCCCGCGAGGAATTTGCTCAAGGCGCGTGTCCTGCGGTGAAGACGATGGGGGCAATGTGATAACGAACAATGTAGGTTTATAGCTTACATCATTCCAGATTACTCTATAATCCGTGTGGCGATCATTTTCATCATAAAAAAATGTATTTTAAGGAAAAATTGAGAAAATAGCACGCTTTTATGGCGCGAAAACGACACAAGTAGGGGCAGCCTCGGCAAGGCTCTGCTCACATCGGCGAAACGTGTGTTGAATAAACGTGAAAAATCATTCGGCTTGACGTAGAATAAGATGATTTGTTCTGTGTCAGCAGACAGAGTGTTTTTTAGAGAAAGGTTGGATTCCAATATGGGCAGCAATATTCTGGTGATGAACACGACGAGCCATGAGACGCGCGTGGCACTCGTCGAAAATGGGACGATTTCGGAGTTTTTTCTTGAGCGGAACAGTGAACGTGGAACGGCCGGAAATATTTACAAAGGCAAGGTGCTGAGAGTTCTTCCCGGCATGCAGGCGGCTTTCGTCGATATCGGTCAGGAAAAGGCGGCGTTTCTCTACGTCTCCGATGTGTACAACAAACATGAAGCTTACATGCAGGAAGTTGATGCCGATGCCGTTGATGATCCCGAAATTCCGCAGTCCCGCGGCCAGAACAGACCTGTCGGCCCCATCGAGGAACGCCTGCGGCAGGGACAGGAAATCCTCGTCCAGGTCGCCAAGGAAGCTATCGGTACAAAAGGTGCCCGTATTACGAGCCACATTTCCCTGCCGGGACGTTTTCTCGTCCACATGCCGACGTTTGATCATATCGGTGTGAGCCGGAGAATTGACAGTGAAGCGGAACGCACGCGGCTGCGCGATATCGTGAACGAACGACGACAGGCCGGAACGGGGATTATCGTACGCACGGCGAGCGAAGGGGCCACCGAACAGCAAATAGACGACGATTTCAGTTACCTGACGAGCCTCTGGCGAAATATTTTGCAGAATTTCGAAGTCGTCAAGGCGCCTTGCCTTCTCTACGAGGAACTGGATTTGCCTCTGCGTGCTGTGCGTGACCTTCTGACGGATGGCATTGATGAAATTATCGTCGATGATCCCAAACAGTATGACCGCGTGCGGGAATTTGTCGAAAAGTATATGCCCGATCACGTTGCCGGCGTGAAACTTTATCAGGGATTTGAGCCTATTTTCGATGCCTATGGCATCGAAATTGAAATTCAGCGTGCCCTTGCCCGAAAAGTATGGTTGCGCAGTGGCGGTTATCTTGTCATCGATACCGCTGAAGCGCTCACAGCCATCGACGTCAATACCGGCAAATATGTCGGTAGCCATACGCTTGAAGATACCATTCTCCAGATTAACCTCGAGGCCGTCCGAGAGATCGCGTATCAGCTTAAAGTCCGTAATATCGGCGGTATCGTCATTATCGATTTTATTGATATGGAGAGGGTGCTCAATCGCGATAAAGTTTATGCAGCCCTTGAGGAGGCTTTATCCCATGACAAGGCCAAGACAAATGTGCTCAAAATCTCTGAATTCGGACTCGTCGAAATGACGCGCAAACGCGTGCGGGAAAGCCTGATTCAGAGTATTTGTGAACCGTGCTTCTATTGCGAAGGAAAGGGATATATCAAGAGCCGTCAGAGCGTGGCTTATGAGATCCTGCGTGATCTTCAACGAGAAGCCGTGTTGAATTCGAGACGTCCCATTACGGTCATCGCACATCCGGATGTTGCGCATCTCCTCTTTGATGAAGAGAGAGGGGCCATTGAGGAACTTGAAAGAAAGCTCGACAGACCCATTGAAATCGAGGCCAATACGCAGTTCCATCACGAGCAGTATGAAGTCTTGTGTGATGATTAGCCGGGAGGTCTAAGATGAAGTGTTCTGCTTGTGGGTTCGACAACATGGAGTCTTCCGAACGCTGTTCACAGTGCGGGGCAGAGATTAAAAAAAGTGTCTACGTCGCCAGCGTTTCGACGGGGTTAAAGCGTCTCGAAAAGGAAAAATTGAGTTTCCTGGGCAACGACGATATTCCCCTCGTATCGAAGTATTCGGATGAAGATGTTGCACGCTTTGCCATGATGGCACCGATGGACGACCATGAGATTGATCGTCTCGCCGAGTGTGATGAAACCATGGAACTCAAAGAGATTGCTTCTGAATCTGAAAAATTTGAAACGATCGTGCTCGATCCTAATGGTACGGATATTATGACCGAAAGTGGCGACATTCAGCCCAGACCCGGAATGCCGACGCGTGCCTTGCCTGACAGCCGCGAGTTCGAAATTGCCGAAATCATCCCTCTGTCAGAGGGCGAATTGCGTCATGACAGTGAAGAAATTCAGGACGTGGACGCCGTTTCCCTCGAAGAAATCCAGGACGTGGACGCCGTTTCCCTCGAAGAAATCCAGGACGTGGACGCTGATGCAGAACAGCATGATGACGATGAAAATCAGATCAATGCGCATTTGAGAATTAGCCTGAGCTACAATCAGCCAACCATGTTCGATCAGATTCAGGATATCGATCAGGACGTGGTTGAAGTCGAATCGGATGTGAAGGATGGTGCGGTTGACTCGAACGCGGACGGGCGAGAGTACTTGGGGGAAGCTGACGCGGGCGATGGACAAACGATGTACGACGAAGTGCAAAGTCTGGATGCGCTTCTTATCGACATCCCAGAAGCGAATGTCACCGATGCTGCTGAAGATGCAATGGCTGATGATAGCGTTCAGGATATCGGCGCGTTTGCTGTACAATTGGGGGAAAAAAGCGAAAAAGAGGATATTGTCGAATTCCGAACGGTTTATGATGCTCTGCCGCGCGTGGAAACGCCCCCACAACATTCGGATGATAGAGAAACACCAGAGATAGTGGCAAATTCGCAGTCAGCGGAACACGATATCCTTAAAAAAATCCGGGATCTGGATGAGGCACATACCTCTGACAGTAATAAAGACGTTGAATTGCCCAAAGGCAGTGTCTATGGCCTTTTACCTGTAGAGACGGTCGGTGTGACATCTGCTTCTGATGCGGTTGCGCTGACGGGAATGGATCAGATTCCTCTGGCTGAAGTTGATACACTTGTGCCCAAAAATGCGCGTATCCTTAGACATGATTTTCGTGTTTCTTCGAGAGTCAAGGGGAATCCGGATGCCACGGCAATGGAAAAGCTCAAGGCGGACGGCGTCTTTGATACATCCAAATCGCATGCTGAAGTTAATCGCAATATTGACAATCTCATTCTGGATGATCTTCTGCCGAGGGCGCAGTATGCGACATGGCGTGGTAATCTGTCCGTAGAGTCGTTGTTTGATGCGGAGAATATCGACAAAAAAGTACCTTCTTCGAACGCTGTCAGAGCTGTTTCTGAAGGGGATCCGCTTGCGATGCTCGCCTTTGAAACATCGGAACAAAAAGAACCGACGGTCTGTGTGGCCGAAAACAAGGCTGCTCAAAATGAAAAAAAATTGGCTAGCTTAAAGCAGGCGGACAATAAAAATGTACAGGCGCTTCAGATCAATGGGGAACCTGTCAGTACATCGGTTGTCGAAATGAACGCGTCGTCAGCCAAAGATAATGCTGGTGAGACAGTCCTTGCACCGATAGATATTGCTGAAGAACAAGTCGTGGGTACCGTTTCCGAGGCTGCGCCAGATAATCAGACGCTTGCTTCGATTGCAGATAAGATTGTTCCGAAAGTGTCAGGAACGGCAAATGCCGCTGTGACTAGGCTTTCTAAAGAAATTCCGTGCCCTTTTGAT
>JAFOHE010000235.1 GCA_017421975.1 Pseudomonadota bacterium | reverse complement strand
TACAGTTTCATCAAGCTGTTTCGCATATTTTTTGCGGTAAGTATTGGAGAGGCTTGCGCCATCCACAAGGACATCGTACACTTTCCAGGAAACAATGCCGGGATGGAGTACGATTTCAAGTTCTGTTTCCACATCTTTTTGCTGTGTAAAACAGGAAACCGTTGCGCTTGTTTTGGTTTTAACGACGCGATCCCATTCGATCTTCTTATTTTCGTTAAACTGCTTGTCAGCAATTTTTTTGGAATACATGAGTTCGATCATCTCACGGAACACGGCCTTAAACTCAGCTTGTTTAGCCGCATCAAGTTTATCCCAACGCTCCCCCAGGGAACGCTGCGCAAGATCATCATAATCTGCCATGTCATCCACAAAGGCTTTAATTTTTGCATCACGATCGGCACTCGGCGCAAGTTTGTTGAGTTCAATCGCCAAAGCATATTTATCCTTCATGTACTTCATCGGTTCAGGAAGAGATGCCATATCTGCAACAGTCTGTTCAGAAGGCAACGCAGCTGGAGCTGCTGCAGGCTGTACTGCTTCTTGTGCATAAACAGGAAAACAAACCATCGCTGACAATATGAATCCAGCCAACCATTTTGACATTTTCATTGTTTTTACTCCTTATCTATCATCCTTCAACAGAACGATGCCTAGCAATTCATCATGCAACCCTATGGGAAGCATCGCTTCACGCCTCCCATGCGAAACAATATCTTAGCATGATTTATGCCAATAAATCGTTACACATCATAATGCGGTATTTTCCTGTTCAACAAGATCAAGCATATTGCTCGCCCCAACCGCCAACTGAAGTCTGACAAGGCCAACGCGATAGTCATGAAGCGCGGATAAATAGAGTGATCGCTGCTCAATAAACGTCGTCAGCGCAGAAATGAGTTTTTCGACGTCCCCCTCCCCTGCCTCATAATTCATCAATTCCTGTGTCAAAAACCGTTTGGCTGCACGACGTGAATTTTTCGTGATCTCAATGTTATGGCGTTTCACATCCACTTCATAATACTGCTTATTGATCTCAAGCTCGATACCTGAGATTGCGAGTTCACGCTGAGCAGTGATTCTATCGGCCTTGGCATCAGCCTGACGCACCTTGAAAACCTGACTGACGGGATCAAGATTCCACCGCAGTACAAAACCAAGTGCAAAACCATATCCATTGTAGGAATCTGAAAAATAGAAATCGTCCTTATGCGTAAATTCAGGCACAGCATTGCTGAAACGATACGTTGCCTCACCGGCAAGCACGAGATCAGGCCACCAGTTCAGCCACTGTATTTTAGCCTGAAGCTTTGCCGCATCCCGTGCACAATCAAGCAGTTTGAGATCTCCACGATGAAGACGCGCATAATCCAAAACAGCTTCATAGGATTTGAGATTTAATACGTCATCCGAAAAATCCATTTCTTCGACTTCGATTGGCAAATCTAAACGCGTGTGTACGGACAACGCTTTTTCAGCATAAATGCGGGATGCGTGAATCTGATCTTTGAGTCGGTAAAGATTCGCTACGGCAATGTCAATTCTGTATTGATCAGTCTTACTGACTTTGTCAGACCCTTCCTCCAACATCCGTGTAAATTCCGTCTGAATACGTTCGACATAGCCTTCCGCTTCCTTAATCACGTCCTCACCCGCGATGGCGAGCTGCAGACCATAATAAGCCCGCGCGACATCATAGCGCACGTTCAGTTCTTCATTTTCAACGCGAAGCTGTTCAACTTCAAGCCCGATTTTGGCCAATTCGTGGGTGTTATAGACCTTCATCGAGGTAAACAATGGCAACCAAAATTCCAGGCTGTTACGCGTCGTAAACCCCCACTCATCCTCAAAAAAGTGTGACCAGATATCGTTTTGACTCTCCTTGCTGTCAGAAGTACTCGGCATTGGCCCAAACTTAGAACTCAGACTAAACTTGGGTGCCCAATAATATTTAGCTTCACTGACTTGTGCCTGCGCAGCATCGACGGCATAACGCTGTGCCACGACTTGCGGGCTGTTCGCTGTCGCAAGCTGGTACGCATCCTCAAGTGTAAGCGGTTTGGCCATTGCCATGGGCATACACAAAAGAGACAGACAAACAAAACTAACAATACGTATGAATAATACTTTCAAACTCGACCTCGCGACGCGATATCTGCGTTTGCCTGTGCTGCCGCAGTTCGCGGAAACATGGAAACTTTTTCGATATTGGCACGATGAAGACGATGCATGATGCCAACGACAAAGCCAAATTTCGTTTCCTGTTCTGCATCGACGACAACCCCATTCTCTTTTGCTTCAGGCACACCACGGACTGCACTCTCAATCTTATCAAAGCAAGATTCCCAGCCCTTACGGTCATTCAGGCTACTTGAGCAGTTCACCACTTCCTTGTTGTCAAATGTCACCACGAGTGATTTTGAAACATGAAGGGTATACGTTTGCCCATTCTGCGACGCGGCTGCTTCAGAATTGTTCAGCGCAGGCAGGTTGAGAGCCACAAGACGCTGCTGTCTGTCCCTGTCCTGATCAATCTCCTTTTTGGAGCGTTCTTTTTCCATGACGGGGGCTGCAACCATAAAAATGATCAGCAAAACAAGCATGACGTCAACAAGCGGCGTCACATTGATATCCCCCATTACACCGCCTTTTCCAGCACTCATTCCCATAAAACCCTACTCCAGTGCAAACTCCTACACCATGAAAAACAAATACGTCCACATTCTTGCGTCTATACTTTTTTTCACAATTATTAAATCATTATTATTGAAAATAATGTCGTCAGCCATACCTTCGATAAACTAAACACATTATCACTCTTCAATTTTCCATGTCGTAGTAGTCATGCTCACATTTTGCCGCGTAACACATCCATAGAACGAGGGGGTAGCGGCGTATTTTGCCGTTGTCAGGGACACGGGCAAATACCCACATCTAATCACGGCAAAATAGCCGCTCAGGGGGAGACTTCCCCCTCTCAACCAAAAAGCCGACTTGCCGCAAATTGCGCACGACAAAAACAAAAAAAGCGTTCACAGCCTTCCATGTACTCTGAACGCTTTAATAACGAATAAAATTCGAAGACTATTCTGAAAACTTATCTTTTAATTTATCAAAAAAGCTCTTTTCCGGTTTAAAATCGACTCCTTGAGATTTTGCAAAAGCCTCAAGCAACTTTCGTTCTTCCGAGTTGACTTTTTTCGGAATATCGACAGTGACAATGATAATGAGATCGCCCTTGTCAGTTTTGGAGCCGAGGACGGGAACGCCTTTCCCTTTGACAGTGACCGTTTCACCAGACTGAATGCCAGGATTGATCGTCACGACTTCAGGCCCATCAAGCGTTGGTACTTCTATTTCGCATCCGAGGATCGCCTGCGCGACATGGATGTGTTTTTCGACAAAAAGATTGACGCCGTCGCGTTTGATCGTCTTATGCGGCTTGACGGAAATGTAAACATAGAGGTCGCCGGAAGGGCCGCCCATCGTTCCCGCTTCGCCCTCGCCACGTAAGCGCAGACGCGTTCCATCATCGACGCCGGCAGGAATTTTGACGAGGACTTCGCGATCCTGCTCCATTCGGCCAGTACCCTGGCACTTCGTGCAGGGTTTGTCGATCATGGTGCCCAAGCCGCCACAGCGCGGACACGTCGTCTGAATCGTAAAGAACCCCTGCTGCATCTGGACACGCCCTGCACCGCGACATGTTGAACACTTCGTCCGCTTTGCCCCCTCGGCTTCCCCCGTTCCATTGCATTTATCACAGGGTTCCATGCGGTTAACCTTGATCGTTTCCTGCGTGCCCTTGACGGCTTCTTCAAACGAAATTTCAAGATCATAGCGAAGATTTTCCCCCTGTTGAGGACCACCGCTCTTGCGTCCACCACCAAAAAGGTCGCCGAATCCCATGCCGCCAAAAAGATCCCCAAAATGGCTGAAAATATCATTAATATTGCCGGCACCCGCATAGCCGCTCGATTTCAGGCCTTCTTCACCATAACGGTCATACATCTGACGCTTTTCATCATCGCTCAGAACTTCGTATGCTTCCGAACATTCCTTGAACTTGTCTTCCGCTTCCTTATCACCTGGATTACGGTCAGGATGATATTTCATCGCAAGTTTGCGGTACGCTTTTTTAATTTCCGCTGCATCAGCCTCACGGCTGACACCCAATATCTCGTAATAATCTTTTGCCATAACTCTTCTCTAAAACAAAACGACGATCTGACACCCCTGACCGCCCAATCGTTCTCCGTAATCTGTACACAATTTTTATTTCGGCAAGCCTTACCATCACATTTTCCATATTTTCCGTATCCGCACCCGACTTCTACGCTCACCCTTGTTCCATATCGTGGTACATTCGCAAAAGAAGCGTCATGGCCTACCTGATTTTTATGGTAGAAAACGCGCCGAATTCTTCGCAATGAGGTATATATAATGATAGTGTGTCATTGGCCTTGGGAGATGCCTTCTTTGCCCGACAAGTTATGCCTTCTTTGCCCGACACGTCTTGAAGAGGTTTATCATGATCCAGTTTAGTCAGGATATGTCCACGGAACTTCGCACAGCCCTTACCCAGGCGCTATATCAGGATCCCACGGACACCATTATCGCTGAATCTTTTTCACCGCAGTCCCAATTCGATCTTCTTCTTCAGATGTCCCCCCTGCCACCGGCAAGGGTTATTTTACTCGCCCTCGATGGTCTAGGCTTCCATGGACAATATAACCGCCCATGGAAATGCGGAAAAGGCAACATCTACCTCTGTATGAAACTTGAAACAAATACCGAAATCCCTGCGGAGCTATGGCCAAAGCTCCTTGATGTCGCACCGACAGCCATCATCAAGACGATTGCTCCACATATCGTGGATCACTGCACAAGAAAACCTGTCAATGATGTCATGATCGAAGGCAAAAAAGCGGCCGGCGCGCTTACCCATTGCCGAAACGAACAACACCGCTTCTGTGCCTTCTTTGGCATCGGCCTCAATGTCCGTTTCGCGCCCGCATGCGACCAGCCCACGACCTGCGTCGCCGACCACTGCCCGCCCGGAACAGACCTCGACGCCCTCTTTTACCGCATCCTCCACGACCTCCTCATTCATCTCACGAACGAGTTTCAAGATTTCGCATTCCACCATGGATAAGGACACGGTCACTTAGTTTTTTATCTTTGACGCCGGGCTATCGGCAAAGCCGATACGCCCAGCGCGTCGGCCTATTTGGCGCCCGCAAATGCGTGCACCAAATACGGCCTCCGGCACCTCGCTATTGCGCAAGCGCAATACGCAGGGCGCAACCACCAGCCATGGAAGACGCACCATCAGGAACCCCGGGCGCACATGGGATAACGCGCCCGCAGGGCGCTGTGTCCAAACCATCGCGCAAGCCATGGGTGAGCGACAGCGAACCCATAGCCCGCCCCTAGATGATGATGTCAAGCGCGCTCAAGACGAACCCATACCTGGAACGCGGTGTGATTACGGGGTGTCTTCGCGTCTCGAAGGAATCAAGTCTTTCCGGGCTTAATAACGTCGAAAGCCATACGATCTTGACGAGGGGAAGCGCGAGTTCTTTGGGTTTGAACCTGCGGAAGTGCAAGATATGTTACATTATTTTAATTTATGTTGATGCCTATCCTCAGTTTGAATATCATTACGAAGGTTATAATTTCTGCGGCCGCCATGCGCACAATCCGTGGAGCGTGATTATGTGTACGCGTGCGTTGCTCGAAAATGCCAAATATCCCTATCGAACGTATTGGCTCAATACGAGTGGCAATGATATTATTGCTGACGTAATTCATCAGAATAATGATATTCGTAGAAAGTATTTCGATCTTTTGCGCGGACAAACGCTTCAAGCCGCTGTCAGTGAGTATTTGACATGGAAAAAACTGCGCGCGGATTCATAATCACCAAGATGACATAATGGCATTAGAAGTGTTCCGAACGGTAGATGGAAGTTACAAAATATTGCATTAGCTAAAAACATGGACATAAATGGTTCAGAGGAATTCGCTAGAGCCATTATTAGGTTGATATCAAAAAATATGAAAGATGGTATTGAGCATAAGTCAGTGGCAAAGCTGAACACTTGATGAAGAAATATAACGAATATCCAATCCCAAATATCTATGCAGAAGAAATCTTAAACAAACATGGGCAACTGAAATTTGACGAGGAAGGTGTTCATTATTTTTAGGCAGACAGGTATTGAACCTGGATTCTCAAGCTAAACATGACGATGTGGAAATATGCAAGTCCAGTTGTTCGTATGTTTTTATCTATACACGCAAAGTTTGTAGATAACGCATTATATAAAGCCCGTAGGGCTTTGGGCGAGTAGCCCCCGGCAAC
>JAFOHE010000234.1 GCA_017421975.1 Pseudomonadota bacterium | reverse complement strand
TGTTTCAGGCACATCTCTGCCCATATAGCAGCTTCTTGCACCTGCTTTTCAGTGACTCGCTCTGAAAAGTTTGGTAGCAACACTTCGAAGCAATCGCCATGGTCATTATTTGTTCCCTTGGCTTCATATCACTTTTGATAACAGAGCATCTATCATGTCCACAACGTCTACCCCGTCCATGTCCACAACGTCTACCCCGCCCTATTGGAAGTTTGACAATTCCGTTTGTCATGCGATCTGGCAACTTGTTGAACCCGATTCAAAACGCGTTTCTGAGATTTCAACTCGGCTTCATGTCAGTCCATTCATGGCACAAAACCTGGCTCGTCTGTCGCTAGCAGATGACGAAATACCTCACTTTTTATCACCAGGTTTTTCCGACATTCACGATCCTTTTTTAATGCATGACATGAAAAAAGCCGTTGATCGCGTTCGCGATGCACTGGAAACAGGTGAGAAGATTCGCATTGTCACGGATTATGATGCAGACGGCACAACGAGTTCAATTATCCTACAATCCACACTAACATTATGGAGTAAGAAGCATCACACGAAACCCCTTCAGCTGTCATGGCATATTCCAGACCGCAAACAGGAAGGCTATGGTCTTACAGAGATTGCAGTACGCAAAGCCATCACGGACGGAATTGAGCTATTGATCACCGCCGATATAGGCGTGAGGGATATTATCCCTATTTCGATTGCCAAAGAAGCCGGTATCGACGTCATCGTTTTAGACCACCATCTTCCAAAAGGCTGTGGCGTCCCAGAAGATGCGTATGCCGTTTTATGTCCACTTCAACCAAACTGCCAGTACCCCAACAAATCCCTCGCAGCCTGTGGCATATCACTTAAGTTCTCGCATGCCATGTTTGCAGAAATGAACAACCTTGAAGCCTTTCTCAAGAGTCTCATGATGCTTGCTGCCTTAGGTACAGTAGCAGACGTCGTATCCCTACGCGATCTTGAGAACAGGGCGATAGTCACGCTTGGTCTTGAAGGACTCAATCATGATATTCGCAACATTGGTCTGAAAGCCCTGCTTAGTGTGTCCCAAATCAATCCTGGACATATCACAGCTGAAGATATTGGATTTTCCATCGGACCACGCATCAATGCGGCTGGTCGCCTGACGAACGCACTACACATCATTGATCTTCTTCGTGCACCGAATGAAGTTTGTGCCAATGCCCTAGCCCTTCAACTGAATGATCTCAATGCGATACGCCAGGCAATACAAACAGAAATGGTCAATCAGGCACTCGAAGAGACCAAAGGATGTGAAGATCCTTTTATCTTTGTCGTTCATCCAGAAACGGAATCATGGCACAGCGGGGTTGCAGGAATAGTGGCAGGCAAAATCCGTGAAGTGCTTCATCGTCCAGTTGCCGTTGCAACGACGCAAGGCTCAACCATCACAGGCAGCATACGCTCCATACCCGGTGTCCATGCTGTCGAAGCACTGACAAGCGTTTCACACTATCTCATTAAGTTTGGCGGACACGCGGCTGCAGCCGGTTTTTCGTTCGATGCCAAATATCTCTCCGAAGTCCATGCGGGGCTATGCCAGAACGTCCTCGAACAACTTGGTAAAGCATACGAATCGCCACAATACGATGTTCACTTTATGCTTGACACGACACAAATCGTTCCTGAAACGTTTGAAACGCTCATGCGTCTTGAACCCTGTGGCACACTTAATCCAAAGCCCACGATCTGTGTGTCACACGTGACATTTCATAATATTCGCTGGCTCAAAGACGTCCATTTTCAGGCAGAAATTGTACAGAATAACCGTTTTATCCGTGTTCTTTGGTTCTTCCCTCCAGCTCCCCTTCACGACATCTTGAACGACTCCAAAGCCAAATTTGATGTGATCGGCAGTTTTAGCCGCGAATTTCGCAATGGTGTAGAACGCTACACGATGCGCATCCAGGACATCCGTAAATGTGAATAACTTGCAAGAAAAATCGACATTCACAAAATATGCTTCTGAATCCATGGATGTGAATTATCTTCAACATGAGAGAATTCATACACTGCCTTTGAGTAATTGTGTTAAAAGGTGTCATCCGCCGAATAATGTAGGCAAGAAAACTACATTCATCGGTTCTCAAGCCACCGCGGCTCCACACCGCCAAAGCGATTAAGGTCATAAAAATGTCAGAACAATCCTCGATTATTCAAGAAATACGCACGATGGCAAATCACACGCGCGTATTTTTAAGCATGCCCTACGTTGAAGGCGTTTCTCCCAAATGTCTGGACAAAGCAGCCGATCATTCGATTGCCTCAGAGTTATCCATGGGCATAGAACGACGCGACGGCTATTTTGCCCTCAACGAAGTTGGTCTATCACCGATTGATCACGGAGGCCTTTACGGTGATGGTGTATTTGAAGGTATACGCGTCATGGGCTCGCGCGTCATACTTCTGAAAGAACACATTGAGCGATGGTTTCGATCTGCAGAACGCATTGGTATGACATTTCCATACAGCCGAGAAGAGATTGCCAAGATCATCCTAGAAGTCTCGCGTCAGGCCATGGGGAATGCCACAGAAGCGTATTTACGTCCAGTTCTGACGCGAGGTATGGGCTATCTTGGTGTCAGTCCATTTAAATGTATTGCGCCGACAGTCTATATTATTGCAGCGAGTGTCCTTTTATATCCTAAACAACAATACCTAGAAGGCATTGATATTGCGATTGCCCGCAAGATCCGCCGCAATGATGAATCCCATATTGACCCAAACGTCAAGACCTGCAACTATCTCAACAATGTGCTTGCCCATCTTGAGACTCGCACGAGCCATGTTGACGAAACGCTCATGTTGACGAACGATGGTTTCCTTGCCGAAGCCACAACAGACAATCTATTCATTGCGCAATATGAAAACGGTGTTCCTACCCTTGTCTATCCGAAAGCAGAATATGCGCTCGTTGGTCTGACGCGTAATACTGTGATTAAGATTGCACGCCAGCTAGGTTTTGTCACGAGAGAATCCGCCACACTTCTTCCCCATGATCTCATTGGCCCGAATCGAGAAGTCTTTATCACAGGAACCGCATGCGGGATTATGCCCATAAAAAAGATCGACGGTCTGAGCACAGCCGCAGGCGGTCAGCGTCCCCTTTCGGACAAGCTCAGGGAAGCCGTACAAGCTGCTATGTTAACGGATCCAGACATAGGTCTTTCTATTGAAGCAACAGATGAAGACCTGAAAGGATACATGTCCAGTTCCTTTGCCGTTCCCGTCGATAACCTTTGAAACAGCTCCCCATTGGCTAAGAAGTGTACGCCAAACTGCGTATGATAATTCCGTCTCGATGGTATTGGGATAAACACAATGCACACGGTTTCATGAATACAGCCTTTGTCTGTGCCGCGTGTTGGTATTTGGCTTCATCCAATGCATCATGATTTTCTTGTTTTAAAGCAGTGTTCATGGCAGCATCACGTTATCCTGTGACACATTCTGTTTTACTCCACAGTCAGCGATTACTATGATATTTCAACGCATTTTTACCTCAAAATTATCCTCTCCCTACGAAGGCATTGCATTTGAAACGCGGACAAGCATCCTTCGAAATATGAATGGAAGTCTTGGTTCCTCAGCGATATCGATTCGAGTCCCCTCCTTTTGGTCCCAGGTAGCTTCAGATATTCTGGCACAAAAATATGTTCGCAAAGCGGATGTTCCAGCTGCCACACGCAAGATTCCAGAAGAGGGCATTGCCCCCTGGCTTTGGCGCAGCGAACCAGATGAAGAGGTGCTCGCCACATTAGATGCAAAAGACCGATATGGCTTTGAAAAAGATGCGACCCAAATTTTTCATCGTATCGCCGGCTGTTGGGCATACTGGGGGGTCAAATCTGGCACATTTGACAATGAACAGGCCAAGATTTTCTATGATGAAGTCATCTACCTTCTCGCCCATCAAATGGCTGCGCCCAATTCCCCCCAGTGGTTCAACACAGGACTTCACTGGGCTTATGGCATCAGCCGTCCACAACGCGGACATTTTCGCGTCAATCCTGACACACGTGTCTGTGAAGAAGTATGGGATCCTTACGTTTATCCCCAAGCGCATGCATGTTTTATCCAATCCGTTGAAGATGATCTTTGCGGATCGGACGGCATTATGGAACTATGGGAAAAAGAAGCACGTTTGTTCAAATTTGGGTCTGGTACGGGCTCAAATTTTTCGCGCATACGTGGCGCAAACGAACCTTTGTCTTGCGGTGGTCGATCTTCTGGCCTTCTGAGTTTTCTCCATATTGGGGATGCTGCCGCAGGCGCCATCAAATCCGGAGGAACGACGCGACGTGCCGCCAAGATGGTCTGTCTTGATGGTGATCATCCGGACATTGAAGCCTTCATCAATTGGAAACGTACCGAAGAAGAAAAAGTGGCAGCGCTCATTGCAGGTTCAAAAGCAACGCGCCATTTTGTTTCTGAAATCGAGCACAGTGTTCAGGAAGCGCGTCAGCTTCTTGGCGACAATGCGCTTGATATCGAACAAAATCCAGCCCTGCGCCATGCCCTTCGGGATGCCATCCATGCCGGTATTCCGGAAGCATTTCTTTGCAGGACACTGCTTGCCATCAAACAGGGCTTACCACAACCAGAGCTTGAAGAATATACCGCAACATTTGACGGCAATGCCTACCAAAGCGTCAGTGGACAGAATGCCAACAATTCTGTGCGTCTCAATGCCGCATTTATGCAGGCCCTGGAACATGGAGATATGTGGGAACTGAAGCGTCGAACAGACGGTCAGGTTTCAAAGACGATTCGAGCAAACGATCTATGGCAGGAAATTGCTTATAATGCTTGGGCATGTGCAGATCCCGGCCTGCAATTTGATACAACGATTAATGATTGGCATACATGTCCCAAATCCGGTGCCATACGTGCCAGCAATCCCTGTTCAGAATTTATGTTTCTGGATGACTCCGCCTGTAATCTGGCCTCCATTAACCTCGTTCATTTTTTAGAGGACGATGGTCATTTTGATATTGACCGGTATGAAGCAGCAGTTCGGCTCTTTACGGTTGCGCTAGATATCACGGTGACGATGGCTCAGTATCCGAGTCCCAAGATTGCGCAACAAAGCTTTGATTTTAGACCTTTGGGGCTTGGTTTTGCAAATCTAGGTTCTCTTTTTATGCGTTCTGGTCTGCCTTACGACTCCCCCGAAGCGCGTGCCCTTGCATCTGCCATATCTTCAATCACAACGGCGGTCGCCTACCAGACGAGTTCTGAACTGGCGGAACACCTTGGGGCTTTCGAGAAATATAGCATCAACGCAGCCGATATGCTTCGGATCATCCGAAACCATCGCCATGCGGCCTATCTCGATGCCCCGTCATGTTATGAACAGCTCAGTGTTGCCCCAAGCCTTCCGCCGAAAGCGTGTTTTGATCCGTTCCTTCTCGAACGTTCTCAAAAGCGTTGGGATGAAGTTCTTTCAGCTGGGAAAATGCACGGATTCAGAAATGCTCAGGTGACTTGCGTTGCCCCGACAGGAACGATCGGTCTGCTCATGGACTGTGATACGACAGGTGTTGAACCGGATTTTGCCCTCGTCAAATTCAAAAAACTCGTTGGCGGCGGTTACTATCGAATGATCAACACAGCCATTCCCCATGCCTTGCGCATCAAAGGCTATTCGCAATCCGAAATAGACGATATCAGTCATTATATTTTGGGCCATGCCACGATTTGCGGAGCCCCTGGCATCAATCCGGAGAGCCTTCGTATGCTTGGCTTTGACACGGCCACCATTGAGTCGATCGACAAAGCTGTTCAATCCGCTTTCGATATTCATTATGCCTTTACCCCGTCTGTCGTTGGCATTGAATTTTGTCGCACACGTCTCAAAGTACCCGAACACAGTTTACGTGATCCTTCGTTTGATCTGATCAGTTTTCTCGGTTTCACATCCAAACAGATCGCTCAGACAAACCGCTATGCCTTCGGAACCATGACGATCGAAGGTGCCCCACATCTCAAACCAGAAGATTTGCCTATTTTTGACTGTGCCAATCGATGCGGTGAACTTGGGACACGTTTCATTCCGGCCATGGCACATGTCACCATGATGGCAGCTATTCAGCCGCTTATTTCGGGAGCCATTTCGAAGACGATCAATTTCCCGGCGGACGCAACAGTCGCCGATATCGAAAACGTCCATAGGCAAGCCTATAAACTCGGTCTTAAAGCCATTGCCATTTATCGTGACGGTTCAAAGTTTTCCCAGCCACTAAGCGCCACAACCCTGTTCGATTTTAGCAAACTCGACAAGGAAGATGAAGGTGCTGCTGCACCACAGATGAGCTGTGCGCCACACGCCAATCGTCGGAAACTGCCCTCTCGAAGGAGCGGTTATACCCAAAAAGCATCCATCAATCAGAACAACATCTATCTTAGAACGGGTGAATACGCAGATGGTTCTCTGGGTGAAATTTTTATCGATATGCATAAAGAAGGCGCTTCTTTCCGCAGTCTCATGAACTGTTTTGCGATTGCCGTTAGTCTTGGTCTTCAGCACGGCGTTCCGCTCGAAGAATACGTGGATGCCTTCGTATTCACGCGTTTCGAACCCTCCGGTCCCGTCTCGGATCACGGCACCATCAAATTCGCGACATCCATCATCGACTATATTTTTCGCGAACTTGGCATCACCTACCTCGGCAAAACAGAACTCGTCCACGTCAATCCCGAAGACCTGCCACAGGATCAGCACCTCGACAATGAGTTTAGCGTTCCTTATCTGCCAGGCTACGAAGGGCGGCGCATGTCCCACTTGCACAGCAGCACGACACCGGCAACGCCAATTTCCGGTGAACACGCAGCTGTCTCCGGGACCACGAGTGTTCGTCCCTCAACCACACCGCATGACGACCGTCGCATCGCACGCCTCAAAGGGTATGAGGGTGATCCTTGTCCAGAATGTGGTAACTTCACAATGCTTCGAAATGGCACTTGTCTTAAATGTGACAGCTGCGGTGCGACAAGCGGATGCAGTTAAACATGCGTATGTTTGTCTCGCCGTATGCCAAAGGCATAGGCGAGGCTGCCGAAGCGTATTGGCCTTGGCCAATAGCGAGGCAACATGTTTCCGTATGCCAAAGGCATAGGAAACAATCTGTGTTTGCGTATTGGCTTTAGCCAATAGCACACACAATTAAAAATTATCATTCTATATCATATATCCCCTAGGAATAGTGCCTATAAAATATAAAAAATTTTTACTTAATATGAAAAATTCAGGTAAGATGAAAGTGTAGTTGTTTGTAAACATCACGTTTTCTTATGGGAGCCTGTCATGAAACGCGCAAATAGAGCTATATCTCGAAAATCAACCGTAAAGAGACTGCTGACCGTAGCGTGTGCCATGTGCACCCTAACAGCCTGCCATGAACCGAAACTTGTCATGCCTGAAAATGAAGGTGCGGCTCATGCTGAAAAATACGTTTTTGATATTGTTTTGCTCTCTGAATGGGCAGGCCACATTCTTCCCGCAAACGAAGTTTTTCCCCTGCTCATTTCCAAAGATAATCTGTATTTAAAGGAAAATTTCAAAGCTGCTGACGATTGTCCATCGGGTCTACCCAAGCCCCTTGAGTCTTCCATTTCAAACTTCAAGATTCCTCTCCCTGATGAATTAAAGACACAAGTTGGTCAACAAGAAATCAAGTTTCATGCCGTCAAATATGGCGGCGAAAACAATCTTGTTACATGCCAACGATTAAAGCAGCATGCGCTGGCACCCAAATCTGAATGGACATGTGATGCATCCTCCGAAAATAGTATTATAAACAGCCTCATTTATCATTTCGAAACAGATTCTGAGGACATTGGCGACGATAATCCTGGCAACGATCCAACTTGCCCGGAGGATGATCCCAATTGCAATGAAACGCCTCAGTGTCCGGAGGATGATCCCAATTGCAATGAAACGCCTCAGTGCCCGGAGGATGATCCCAATTGCAATGAAACGCCTCAGTGCCCGGAGGATGATCCCAATTGCAATGAAACGCCTCAGTGCCCGGAGGATGATCCCAATTGCA
>JAFOHE010000233.1 GCA_017421975.1 Pseudomonadota bacterium | reverse complement strand
GTCAGGTCGTCATGTGGGGTGTGTCTTTGTATTGTTTTATATTAAAAAAATGATTATATAGCGTAGATTGTCACATGCGTGGCAATCAGCAGCTTAAAATTGAGGGGTAATGATGGAAGGACAAAGCAAGTTGCTTAAAACACTGAAAATAGCAGGTATTGTGGTTGGTCTTATCGTCGCGTCGGCTCTGTATATGTTTTTTATGCGCCTGGAACCGCGTGATTTTGTGCGTATGCCTGACGGTGTTTTGGATGATGCTATCTATGCGGCTCAGCAGAAAGACTTGAAAGGCTTCAAACGAACCTTCACGCGTGAAATGCAGGATCGAATTCAGACGATGCATGACAGCAATATGAACCGAGAGATGGGGACAACGTCGAATACGGAAAACGCGGATCTCTTCTGGACGTGGGACACGTTGATGAAGCGCATGGCAAAACAGGGTGGGTTTGAAGTCAAGCCGACATCGACGAAATTTCTCGATTACATGATTGATGGTAAAGCCAAGGTCGAGATCGTGTATGTTGACAAAGCGCTCAATACACAGTGTCAGAAGAATTACACGCTTTATCGCAACGGCGGCGTATGGCGCATTGATCTTAAGTCCGATCCGGATTTTGTGAAAGCTTATAAACAGTCCGTAAAGAATTTGGATTCTGCAGATTTGAATCTTGATCGATAGAGGAGCATCGCTTGAAAGCATTGAGACGCATGATAGAGGTTCCCAAGCATATCATTGTGAAGATGTGTCTGGGGATAAGTCTGATTCTGACCGGTTGTTTTAGCCCTGTCCGGTATGGGGGGAATCTGGAGACGAATCCGACGACACTCCATTATGCTGATCTTGAGATGAGCGGCGAAGTTTTGGATCGTTGGTGGGAAATCTATGGTGATACAGCGCTCAATGATTTTGTGGAAACGGTTCTTGAGGAGAATATGTCACTTCAGGTGGCGTATCTTCGTATGCTCGACAGCCGCATTTCTTATGAACAATCGACGTCGAGCTACTATCCGACGTTGAATTTAAGTGCTGGTGTGGGTGTCGGCGGCAACGTTTCATCCGACAGCACAGTGGATCCCAGTTACAGCCTTGGTCTTTCTTTTGGCTATGAAATCGATATCTGGGGGAGAATCAGAGCTCAGACGGTCGTGAATGAGGCTGCTGTGTATTCGGCACAGGATGCTGCTGAGAGCGCGGCCATTTCCCTCGTCGGCAAAGTGGTGACGGAGTGGTTCAATGTCCAGTATTATCGTGATCGTCTGGCTTTGACACAGCGTTTGCTCGAACTTTCGGAATCCTATTATACGCTTGTTCAAGAATATTATCGAAGCGGTCAGGCGACGGGAATGGATGTTCTTGAACAAAATCAACAGCTTGAGACGTTGCGATCGACCATTGAATCTCAAGAGATGAATATCCGTCTATCTGAGCGAGCTTTGGAAATTCTGGCTGGCGGACGAACGCGTGCAACAGTCGAAGGGGGATTGCCTGAACCAACGGGCATCGGCGGAACCGTGAATGTGGAGCAACTCATGAAACGGCGTCCCGACATACGCGCAGCGCTAAGAAGTGCGCAACAGGCGGATGCCAAAATCGTTATTGCGCTTGCTGACCGTTTGCCGACATTGCGGTTAAGTGCTTCGCTGGCTTTCCGATCTGCTGATATCACGGAATTGTTCAAACGCCTGCTATGGGATGTTGCTGCGAATTTTGTCGTCAACTTATTCGATGGATTCAAATCCACAAAGGCGATTGATCGTGCCAAAGTGGCTTATTTACAGGAAAGTATGGCTTATGGCATCGTCGTGATGGAGGCTGTTCAGGAAGTTGAAAAATCCTTGCTGACGCTTCGTCTCAGAGAACAGGAACTCAAGGATGCCCAGGCTGAACTTGAGCGTCAAAAACATATTCTCAATGTTTCGCGTGATTATTATGTCGGTGGATTGATTGAGTATAACCGAGTACTCAGTGCTTTGCGAAGCCTCGTTTCATCATCCCAGAGCGAGCTTGATGCCAGAAAAAATGTCTTGCTCGCGCAGCTCGCCGTGTTTCAGGCTATGGGCGGGGGAACATGGCTTGAAGACGTCAGCCGCAGAGGAGAGGAAAAAGCACAGAAGGCTTTGTCTGCTTTGGATGAAGATGATGATAACAAACATTAAATCATTGCGATGTACTTGATTCTGTTTGAAGCACGAAGATGTATTGTGAATAATATCATTATTCTAGTTTCATGGATGAATGATATGTTATGAATTGATAAGAATAATATGAATATGGACGTTTATGCTATAATTCTGGTTGAGTGTTGATAAATGATAAATACAAAAAATTTATAACAGTATAATCACTGGAGGCACAGGTGAAATCAAAAGCAATACCCTTTATCATACAGGGGGTGGTTGCGGTCGTGGTTATCGTCATTGGTGTTTTGATTGCCAAGAGCTACATGACGCGTGCAGAGACTGCAGTCAGACTTCCAAGGGAGGATGTTGGTGTCCTTGTAGAAGTCATTACCGTACATAATGACGAACATCCCGTTGAAATCGTTGGCACGGGGCAGGTTCAGTCTAGCCGGACACAGTCGATAAAAAGTGAAGCCAATGGACGCGTGACATGGCTAAGCGATCAGTTTTATCCCGGTGCGCATTTGAAAAAGGGAACGGTGATCGCCAAAATAAATACCGATGATTATGCCTTGAAACTTTCAAATGCAAAGATTCAACTGAGGCAGAAAGAGGTTTCGCTCATGGTTGAAGAAGCGAAAGGGCGTGCGGCGCAGACGGAGCTCGATGTGATGCAGAACAGTATGTCGGGAACGACGCTTTCTGATGAAGAAACGGCCATTATCCGTCGTCAGCCGCAACTTCAAAATGCCATTGCCGATGTCGAACTTGCAAAGAATGCCGTGAAGCAGGCGCAGCTTGATTATGATCGAAGCATTGTCAAGTGTCCTTTCGATGCTGTGATTCAGAGTACCGGTGTGAGTATAGGGGATTACATTTCCGGATCGACGGCGATGGCATCTATTGTGGCGACTGACGAGTATTGGGTGATGCTCAGTCTGAATCCTGCTAACGTCGGGTGGCTCAATCTCTCGCAGCCTTTGAATAAACTGAGTGCCGAGGTCAGGTACGATATCGGCGGCAAAACGGTAACGCGAAAAGCCGTCGTCAAGTCGGTGCTTCCTGCCGTGGAGACACTGGGACGCATGGTTCAGGTTTTGCTTGCCATCCCAGATCCGCTCGGCGAACCCTCGGATGCTCCGCTTCTCGTTGGGACGTTTGTCCATGCTTCAATCTTTGCAAAAGACCCGCTCGAAAGCATTGAGCTTCCGCGTGCCATGGTGCGGGAAGGCAATTTTGCTTATGTGTGTTCCAAAGAGAATAAGCTGGAAATCCGCGCATTGACAACGCCTTATCGCACGGAAAACAACGTCTATGTTACAAATGGACTGAGGGATGGTGACCGTGTTGTTACGACGCTGATTAGTTCACCTGTCGAAGGAAGGCTGCTTCGCATTAAAGGCGAAAATAATGCAAAAAATTCGGAACGCACTGGCAAGGACTTACCAAATGCGGCACATAAGCCCGCGGAACAAGCGCACAAGCACGCTGAACAAGTGAAAAAATGAGATAGGCTTCACTACGGGGCGTTGCGGGGGAACCCCGCTTCGGGGGTAGGGGCGTATTTTCGGTTTGTGAAAGTGAAACGTCCGCGTTTGCCCGAAAGTCAAACCGAAAATAGCACCGTAGGGGGTGCCCCCCTCACAAAAGAATCCAGAGCGTATTGAGAATCTGGATGATATGGAGAATCAGACTTTGGCAGCTTCAGAAAAGCAATCGAACCAGGATACCGTGGGCGCATCAGCCGCACAGACGGAACAAAAGCCATCGAAAAAGAAAAAACGGGTGGATCCCGCGACGCGCGATAAATCCCTGTTTCAAGGACCACTCGCATGGATGGCGCAGAACCATATTGCCGCGAATCTGATTTTTTTGACGTTTATCGTTGCCGGTCTCGTCATGTTGCCATATCTGCGTCGCGAGCTTATGCCGAACGTGGAGACGGAACGTATTCAGGTGAGCGCGAGTTACCCAGGGTCAACGCCGGATGAGGTTGAAGAAGGGATTGTCCTTGCCATTGAAGAAGCTGTCCGCGGTATCAATGGCGTCAAGACAGTGACAAGCACGGCTTCGGAAGGTTCGGGAAGCGTTGTCGTCGAGCTTCTGGATGGCGCGGATCTCATGCGCACGCGAAATGAGATTGAACGTTCGGTTGACCAGATCACGACGTTTCCGGCTGAAATGGAAAAGCCGGTTGTCCGCGAAATGACGCGTAAATCATCAGTGCTTTTTGTCCTCGTCTATGGTGACACAAACAAGGCGGCACTTCGCGAGGTCGCAGAGGAAGTCCGCGATGATCTCATTGCTCGGTCTGGTATCAGCATCGTTGAACTGCAAAATGTCGAGAGTCCCGAGATTTCGGTCGAAATATCTCAGGAAGCTGTCGAAAAGTATGGCTTGAAAATTAGCGATGTTTCGAGTGCCATTAGTTCGAGTTCGATTGACCTGTCTGCGGGTAATCTGAAAGCAGACAGCGGCGCTGTCATGCTTCGCACAGACCTTCGCAAACGCTATGCGAGCGAGTTTGAAAGCGTCGTCCTGAAAACGAGTGCCGATGGTACGACTGTTCGATTGAGCGATGTGGCAAAAGTGACGGATGGGTTCGCAGAATCCGATTATTCAGCTTCCTATAATGGTTTGCCGGCTGTTCAGCTCACCGTTTATTGCGTCGGCGATGAGACACCCGTCGGTGTTTCGGATGCTGTGCGTGAATATCTGAGCGAGCGCGAAGGCACGTATCCTGAGGGGATTAATGTCGGTATACGAAGCGACAGAGCGTCGTCCTATCGCGTTCGTATCGATTTGCTTATGAGCAATGCATATTCAGGCCTTGTGCTGGTACTCGTTTTTATCGGCCTGCTGCTCGATATCCGCATTGCCTTTTGGGCGGCCATGGGGATGCTGACGTCGTTTATCGGCGCCATTGCCATCATGGTTTTGTTCAATGTATCCTTTAATATGATTTCACTCTTTGGGTTTATTTTGGCTCTCGGCATTGTCGTCGATGACTCGATTGTCGTTGGTGAGGAAGTTTACTGCAAACAGCAGGAGGGGCATCGAGGCGTCGTCGCCTCCCTTTTGGCGCTTCGTTCAGTTTCGACACCCGTGGTGTTTTCTGTTTTGACGTCGATCATCGCTTTTGTTCCGCTGATGTTTTTGCCTGGTATGCTCGGAAAAACATATCGCGATCTTCCAATTATTGTTATTATTATTTTATGTATATCAATTTGTGAATCCATGCTCGTTTTGCCTGCGCACCTTTCGAGTATGAAATATAAAACAGAAGGATTTATTCGGCTTTTCCAGATATTTCAGGGCAAGCTTGCGCGCGGGTTTGAATGGTTAATCAACAAATTTGTAAGGCGCTTTATTATCTTTTGCGTCAACCAACGCTACGCCGTTGTTGCCTTGATGATCGCTTTGATGATCGGCACCATTGGCTATGTTTCGAGCGGACGTCTGCGTTATACGATGATGCCCGAAGTGGAAGGCGATACGGTGACGGCATCCATTCGCATGGCTGATGGCAGCCCCGTCAAAAATATGAAGGCGGTAGAAGCGTACTTTCTCGAAAAAACGCACGAGACGATTGCCGAGTTTGAAGAAGGTAGCGTCGTCGGTGTCTATTCACAGGTTTCTGGAGGCAGTTCGGCTTCGGTTCAGGTCTATCTGACGCCTGCTACGGAGCGTTCGTATGTTTCGAGCGAATTTGCGTCGGCATGGCGTAAAAAAGTCGGAGAGATCGCCGGTGTTGAAGCGATGAGTTTTCGTTTTAACCAGGGACCAGGGGCTGGTGGCGCCGGAGCTCAGTTCAATTTGTCCCATCGTGACAGCGCTACGCTTGATGCAGCAGCTGAAGAATTTGCAGAGCGATTGAAAAAATACAATGGCGTCAAGGACGTCGATGTCAATACGGCTGCCGGAAAGGCTCAGCTTTCCTATAAATTGACGCCCGCAGCACGCTCACTCGGCATTACTGAGAGCGATTTTGCCCGTCAGCTCAGAGCCGCCGTCTATGGAGCGGAAGCCGTTCGACAGCAGCGTGGCCGAAACGAAGTCAAAGTTTTTGTACGCTACCCAAAAGATGTGCGTTCATCTGAGGCTCTCGTCGAAGATTTTCTCTTGAGAACGCCATCCGGTGGCAGTATCCCGCTTTCCCAGGCAGCAACCGTTGAACGTGGACATGCTTTCAAAAGCATTTCTCGAAAAGACAGTAAGCGTATCCTGAGTGTCAGTGCTGAAATTGACGGCAATGTTACAACCATAGAAAAAATACAAGCTCAGCTTAACAAAAAAGATATGAAGGAACTTCAGCAGAGTTTCCCCGGATTGACATTAAGTATGGGGGGCATGCAGGCGGACAGTGCTGAAATGTGGTCTAAGATGACGCTGTTCTTTACATTTTCTATTTTTGTTATGTATGCCATGCTTGCGATTTCCTCTCGCTCCTACTCACAGCCTATTATGATTTTGGTTGCAATTCCATTTGGTTTTGTAGGAGCTATCTTAGGACATATTGCACTTGGGTATAATCTAAGTCTGATTAGTATTTTAGGTATGATTGCGCTCTCCGGTGTCGTCGTCAATGCTTCGATCGTTCTGACGAGCGTCGTCAATGATTTGCAGAAAGAAGGCATGACGCTTTATGATGCCGTTATTGAAGGGGCTGCGCGTCGTTTCAGACCGATCTTTTTGTCTGTCATTACGACGTTTTTGGGCGTATTCCCCATGATCCTTGAAACGTCAAAAGAAGCGCGTTTTCTCATTCCTATGGCTATCAGCCTCGGCGTCGGTGTCCTCTTTTCTGCAATTATTACACTCATTATCGTGCCTTGTAATTACATTATCTTGGATGATTTCAAATCGATGTGGAAACGCCTTTTCCACGATTTATATGATAACGAGGAAGAGGAAGAATACGGTGGTCCCGATGAAAATGAATCGCCTGATAGCCACGATCCTTTAAGGACTGAGGCATCTTAAATATTATATTAAGCCCAGCATGACTGGTTAAATATTGTATTAAGCCCAGCACGACTGGGCTTTTGTATATAATAATACTTCATGGAAATGACGGGATTGTCGATAACTGCCTCGAAGCGTTTGTATAGGGTGGCTGCGGGTTTTGAAGTGGCGTCGTATGCGATGGGGGCGTTGAAAGACGTTTGCTGCCGCCTAAGGAATACCGGATGGGCTTTGGGTGTTTCGGTAAGGCGCCATGTTTGCTTCGACGCGCGATTTTCCAGGCTTCCAATAAAATATCATCAATATATGTATCATATTTATGATATAAAGCATCGATCCACGGCATAGGCAGACCGTCTCGTCCCCAGAGTGCACCAAGTATGGCACCTACGGCGGATGCATTCATATCGGTACCCCCGCCGCTTAAGATACAGTCGC
>JAFOHE010000232.1 GCA_017421975.1 Pseudomonadota bacterium | reverse complement strand
TTTTCGTCATTTAGCATATTATTATTATTTTACATCATCAAGAGGAGTATTTATATGAATTTTAACCATACAGTTATTATTGGCAGACTTGGCAAGGAACCCGAAATGATTACGACCGCCAATGGTACAGACATTACAACTTTTAATCTTGCCAACAACGTCTATGTCGGCGGCAAAGAGGAAACACAATGGCACACCATCAAAGCCTTCGGACGCCAGGCTCAAATCTGTCAAAAATATCTGAAAAAAGGTGATCTGTGTTGTGTCGAAGGTCACATCGACATTCGCACTTATGAAAGAGATGGTATTTCTCATAAATCAATCACAATCATTGCCGAACGCGTCGTATTTTTACAGAGTAAACGCACCCAGACGACAGAAAACATGCCTCAGACCTCCACCGATATCTCTGAAGCAGAAGGCTAGGACATGAGGGGCGTATCCGTGGTCTTTAAAACGCCAGTCGCATGATTTAATAAAACCACGGATACCTCGTTCCGCAAAAAAACGCTCGCCATTGTCATCCAATGGCGCTATGGTGCAAGGGACAGAGACGTTTTGTAAACGTCTCAATGGCAATGGAGGGCCCCTTTTATGGCACACAAATTCCCGATTGGGATCCAGACCTTTGAAAGGCTGCGCAACGATGGCTACGTTTATGTTGATAAAACAGCGTTAGTTTATCAGCTGGCACATGGCTCAACATTCAATTTTCTGGCACGCCCACGCCGCTTTGGCAAAAGTTTGCTCATCTCGACATTGCAAGCCTATTTTGAAGGCAAAAAGGCGCTTTTTGCAGGCCTCGCCATGGAAAAACTCGAAACGGATTGGATACATTACCCTGTATTACACCTGGATTTGTCAGGTGTGAATTACCATGAAGAGGGTGCACTTGAAGACCTGTTGAATATGCATTTGCGTCGCTGGGAAACAGTTTACGGCAAAGATGGCGATACTAATCCGGGGACGCGTTTTATGAGCCTTATCGAGCGTGCATATCAACAAACCAGACGCCAGGTTGTCTTACTCGTTGATGAATACGAAAAGCCCGTACTAGACACCATTGGTGATCCAATTCAGCAGACGCATATCGATACACTGCATGGTTTTTACGGCTGTATTAAACCGTGTGAAAAATATCTTAAATTTGTGCTGCTCACAGGGGTCACAAAAATCGGAAAGCTTAGTGTCTTCAGTGCACTGAACAATCTGAATGAAATCACATTTGATCATAATTTCACATCGCTATGTGGCATTACCGAAAAAGAACTGCATCCGCTTTTTGACGAGGATATCCACAACCTGGCCGACGCAAACGCCACCACATTTGAAGAAGCCACTCAATTGCTCAAAGATCGGTATGACGGTTATCACTTTAAAGAAAATACGGATGGCATTTACAATCCGTTTAGCTTAATGCTAGCATTACACAAGCGAGAAATTGGCGATTATTGGTTTGCATCCGGCACGCCAACTTATCTCGCAGAGTTGTTTAAAAAGAACCATTACGAAATCAGTGCGATTGAAAATACTTCCTATAGCGAATCGGAACTCAATGAAGTCGATTCATTCAACGATGACGTGATTCCTTTGCTTTACCAATGTGGATACCTTACACTCAAAGAATATCAAAAAGAATTTAATAATTACAAACTCGGCTTTCCAAACAAAGAAGTTGAAAAAGGTTTGTTGAATTTCTTTATTCCTTTTTACACGGGAAGACAGCCCAGGTCTGCTTTCGACGTCCGCTGTTTTGTTGAAGATATTCGTTCGGGTAATGCAGAGTCATTCTTAACGCGCCTGCAGTCGCTGATGGCTGACGTTCCATACGATATTGAGCGTGATCTCGAAGTACACGTGCAGAATTTCTGCTTTCTGCTTTTCAAACTCGTGGGTTATCATGTCCATGCTGAGTATAAGACAAACGTTGGCAGGATTGATATCAAATTCGAAACTGATAAATATATTTATATCATCGAATTCAAAAAAGACAGATCGGCCAAAGCTGCACTTAAACAAATCAAAGACAAAAAATATTTTTGGCCATTTATGAGCGATCCGCGCAAGAAATTCCTGATTGGCATGAATTACAATTTACGGCTAAAAGGCGCAGGCAAATTTGTGATTGAAACAATATGATGGGGTTATGCTCGATAATGATAGAGACGTTTATAGAATCATCTCTATCACTGCCGCAATCGTACAACCTGGATTCTCAAGCTAAACATGACGATGTGGAA
>JAFOHE010000231.1 GCA_017421975.1 Pseudomonadota bacterium | reverse complement strand
GCACCTGTAGAAGATGTTACAACCCCTATCTTTTTTATCGATGAAAAAGGCGCCGTGCTCCAATCGGAATTCAACACCGCTTTGTCTGCGCGTCTCCTCGAAAAGGAGGTCAATATGTCTAATTACAGCGAATTCGTTTGGATTCGAGGTATAAAAAGAGGCATCACAAAAGGGAGAAAAGACGGCATAAAAGGGCAAAGCCGAGTCTCTCGTCAATTTGAGGGAGAGTTTGAAGCTAACGATTGAACAAGCTATGCAAGCGTTGAAAATCCCCGAGTCGGAATGGGATGATTACCGCGAGCTTGCGAAAAATCTTGAAACTAACCATATTTGCTCATGTTAAGCAGGATCGTTTTGAAGGAGGTCATGATGCCACGATACATCAATCCATATACCGATTTTGGTTTTAAGCGTTTGTTTGGTACGGAGCCAAATAAGGCGATTTTGATGGCATTTCTGAATGCTTTATTCGATCAGGCGATTGAGCCTGGCATCGAAAAACCCGTGATTAAAGACCTGAACTATTTGCCAGGTGAGCACTTGGGGATTCTCGAAACCGACAGACGTGCTGTTTTTGATGTCTATTGCGAGACTGAAACCGGAAAGAAAATCATCGTAGAGATGCAGAATTCCTATCAGCAGTTTTATAAAGACCGCTCGATTTATTATGCCTCGATTCCCATCCACGAACAGGGACTTAAAGGGCCATGGAATTATGAACTCAATGCAGTTTATGTCGTTTCAATCATGAATTTTTCGTTTGGAACCGCCGACTTTCTATCATCCAATCCGTCCGCAGATGCAAACGCCTCGCGCGAAGAACAATATTACCACACGCGTGTGATGCTTATGGACACGCGTCAAAAGAGGATATTCTCCGACAAACTGACGCTTTTGTTTCTGGAAACCAAAAAATTCAACAAAACCGAAGACGAACTCCAAACACAGCTCGATAAGTGGATGTATTTATTAAAAAATATATCCGATATGATGGAACAGCCAAAAACGATCTTTGAACCCATATTTATACAATTTATGGAACAGGCCGAAATTGCACGCTTCACGCCGCAGGAACGACGTGTTTACGACGTAAGCATGATGGCATACCGCGATGTGCAAAACAGCGTGGATACGGCGAAAAATGATGGTCTTAAGGAAGGTATAAAAAAAGGCAAAGCCGAGTCTCTCGTCAATTTGATGGAGAGTTTGAAGCTAACGATTGAACAAGCTATGCAAGTTCTAAAAATCCCTGAGTCGGAATGGGATGATTACCGCGAGCTTGTGAAAAAGCTTGAAACTAACCATATTTGCTCATGCTAAGCGGGATTGTTTTGAAGGATGTCATGATGCCACGATATGTCATCATTGATCGTGTGTATGTGGATGGCGTTTTTAATGATTGTCCCGCCATTCGCGAGGTTATGTACTACGGGATAGCATTTTGAAAATAACGTTGTATGGTGCGTATAGTAAAATAAAATAGAGCATAAAGGCGGCACAGCGACGCGCAAAACACGCGTCGCTGTGCTAAAGCATGGGGCGCTCGCTATGGGAAAGCGAGTTTGGTATACAAGGGAATATGTGGTTATTTACGGTTATTATGATGAGATGCTTACGTTTTTGCGGACGATGATGTCAAGCGCGCTCAAAACAAACCCATACCTGGAACGCGGTATGATTACGGGATGTCTGCGCGTGTCGAAGGAATCAAGTTTATCGGGGCTCAATAATGTCGAAAGCCATACGATCATGAGCGAGGGGAAGCGCGAGTTCTTTGGGTTTGAGCCTGCGGAAGTGCAAGAAATGTTGCACTATTTTAATTTAGATGATGCTTATCCCCAATTTGAATATAATTACGATGGTTATAATTTTTGCGGTCGCCATGCGTACAACCCGTGGAGCGTGATTATGTGTACGCGTGCGTTGCTTGAAGGTTGCGAATTGCCTTATAAAATATACTGGCTTAACACGAGTGGCAACGCTGTCGTCGAGAGAGTTATTCAGCAGAATGAATCTATTCGACAGAAGTGTTTTGAATTGTTGCAAGGCAAGACGATCCGCGCACGCGTCAGTGAGTTTCTTACGTGGAAGGATTTACGCTACGATTCGAAAAATGCATGGAGTTTGTTGACTTTTAGCGGATATCTCACTTCGCTCACCCCGGGCTGGGACATTGCGCCCCGTTGGGGCGCTTATGGTAGCGCCCTTTGGGCGCGTTATTTTATGACCTCATTCCCGTTGGGGCTGAGGGAATCTCACCCGCCGCTACGCGGCACCGTTCCAACGGGAGAGGGTTAGGGTTCGCTGACGCTCACCCTATTTGGTTCCACGATCTTTGGGCGGAATCTTGTTGGTTACATGCGGCTGGTTCGATACGTGGATGGCAATTGCCTGCTATGGGCAAAGCTGGCGGATTTGAGAGGTATATTTTGGATGAATCGTGTACGTATATTCAGAGTTATCATTGAAATTTTCGATTGTGAATTGCATTGATTTATAATCAAATTTGTAATTTTCTACGACAATTCCACGCTCTCCCACGCCAATACCGCATTCATCGTTTTTGCAGACAAGAATTTGATTTACTAATAAATAGTCAGGAATACAATCATATCGAAATTGTGGAGATTCCATCAGAATCTGTTCAGCTAATTGTGTACAGGCTTTTGAAGAGGGAATGGTGTCAATTTCCATTTTTTTGATCAGGTTACGATCTGTAGAAATGTCGGATTCATAGTCTATTTTATAATTAACGCCATCATGAAGCACTACGAGCATGATTTCTGTGCGTGTATCTTTGCCACCTTGTGAAAACGTTAAATCAAAAATCAAATAGTATCCCTTTTTGTTTTGTAATGGCGCAGCATAGACATCAGAGACAGGTGTTTGTGCAAAATCTGGATGTTTTTTGAAAGCTTTGGCTTCTTTATCGCGATAGGCTTCAATCGTGTAATAATTACCGCGAATTCTGGCGTTGTTTGTATGCGTTTTTGCCACAGCATCTGCATTATGCTGATTCATTGCATCATTCCATTGATTGAGTAGTAGGGCGATTTTTTGCCCTTCGGAAGTCGGAATATTGCCATGTAGTTGGATTTTCCATGAACCGTTCGTATTGTAGAGTATGGATGATTCAGTTGATGAAGGAGAAGTCGGAATGGCAGTTGGTTGAACAGGTGCTTGGGCGGCAGGATTTGTTGGTGGTGGAGTGGGTATTGACACTTGTTCTAAATATTGGTCGGCGCGATTGAGATAATAGTCCCATGAATTACTCGAGTTGGATTCTTTCCATATTTCTTCGCCAGCGTATGGAATTTGACGTAAATACCATATAGAGAATATATTATTTTTGTCTTCAGCACTGAGTTTGGTTGCTTTCATAATCTCTCGTCCGACAGGAGATTTGTTTGCGATACGCTGTCTTTCTGATGAATC
>JAFOHE010000230.1 GCA_017421975.1 Pseudomonadota bacterium | reverse complement strand
TGGGGTAGACAAGACTAATCGTTTTCGGTAGGTAGGCAGATGTGAGAGTTACGCCGCCATTTTTGACACGCCTGAGAGGAAGTCAAGTGTCGGTTTTTTCAAAAACATTCGCCACGGATGGAAAAACAGCCCAGCCAGCACGCTTATATGCAAACGCAGGACAGGTACAGTAAGGAGTAGAACAATGAGAGAAACATGGAAACGCAGCGCGTTATTGGCGACATTGCTGGTCGCAGCCGCGGCAGGTGGCTGCGCCCAGGATATTGGCGATATAGACCGCACAGAACCCAACAAAATCAAAAAATCCGATTTAACGGAAGGTGTTTGGTGGATGAGCCAGAAAGTGACTCACGTGGATGCCATCGCCGGCGAACCTGCTGGTTTTGAAGGCATTATGTCAGACCTTGACAAAGTCGTTTTTGTTGCCGAGGAGAATTATTTAATTGCCTATCGCAGCTACTCGACGCTTCCTGGTTCTGACGACACGACCAAGAATTTCTACGGTTCAGACTCTTTTGAAGAAATTTATGATTCGAATTATCAGGGAACGATTAAAGCTGTATTCCCGATTACATCGCACTTTGATGTTCAGAGAACGTATGATACGGCGACGGGCGAACAGTCGAATGTGATCGTTGAGAATACGAGTGACCGTAACTGGTGGGAACGCGAGTATATGCGCGTGAACTGGGCGGCGAACCCGATCATCAACTTCGATCTTTGGGCAAACGGCATGTTCCCGATTTTCGAATTGGGTTATCAGCATGATACGGATCTCACGCCCGACGGTAGTGATCCGCAGGCGCCGTATTTCGAGCGCGATAAAAATGACAAGCTCGTTTATTTTGACGCTCCTGCGACGTACATCATTCAGCCTTCGATCTATGACTGCGTCTACGGTCAGATGATGGAATACTACTATGGCACGTGTACATCGACGGAAGCTCGCGTCGTCACGAGTTTTGCCCGTGACCTCGGCGACCACGACTATGAGCCTGTGAAGTACAATAACCAGGATATGAACCGTTTCGGTTATTTCCGAAGTGAGCGTTTCACGTACGATCCTTATGTTGGTATCATGAACGCCGGTAAAATCCAGCTCGCGAACCGACACAACATCTGGAAAGAAAACCGCGTCAAAGACGCGGAAGGCAACTATGTCCTCAATGAAGATGGTTCGTACAAGTACATTCCGCTTCATGAGCGCGAAGTCCGCACGATTCCTTACTACGTCCGCGGTCTGGCCGATGAACCTTTCCTCGAAGGCGCTGCTTATCGTTGCGTCGAGGATTGGAACGACACGTTCAAACAGGTCGTTCGCATCATCCGTCAGGAAGGTAAAAAAGCCGCCGGTGAAACGGTTGAGAATGAATTGAAACCTTCGGATTTCATCGATGGTTTGACGCGTTACAGCAAATTTGATGCTGATACCGATGAGCGTCTCTATGGTCGCATCAAGAATTCGCTCGTTAAAAACGATACCGATATTTTTGTCATGTGCCATATCCCCGTTCAGTTGGGTGACAACACGGATGTCTGCGGTCCCGTCGGCTATGCGCCGCGTGAAGGCGATTTCCGCAAGAACGTCATCTGGATCGTCAATCAGCGTCAGGATGTCGGCCTTTTGGGCTATGGCCCGGGGGCAAGCGATCCGCTCACGGGTGAGACGCTCTCCGGTAATGCACACGTCTACGTTTCTGCAATGAACCGTCAGGCAAACAGCATTGTAGACTTCATCAAGTATATCAATGGTGACCTCTCTGAAGAAGCGCTTGTCGACGGTCGTGTCAATGTCGCGCGCGCGAAAGATTCATCCAATAAATATATTGACCTTCTCCAGAAGGGACAGGTCGCTCAGACGCGACGCGGTGTCACAGCACGCGATGTCAAGGTGCGTGAAGCGAAACGCCTCAATATGGAAAATAAGAAGGCGAATCTGCGTAAATTCGATTATCTGACGGCCGATGCCAAGATGAAGTCTCTCTTTGATCAGGGCTACTTCGCGAGCGATCTCGATGCGGAACTCGTCAAAATGGGTGCGAACCGTCTGAACCTCACGACGTCGCAGCTCAGTGACGAAGCGTTGGGAGCGCTTTCAGCGTACAATCATTTCAGCATCAAGAATCGTGCTTTAAAGAATCAGATGATGCGCGATATGGGCGCGAAAGGCTTCTGCTTCGAGAAGAACCGCTTCGGTTTCGATCCGAACTATGCTGCCATCGCGCGTGAATTCGCCGGCCGCAGTGACTATGACAACATCCTTCGCGAAATCCGTGGTCGCGTCTTTGTCTCGACGACACTTCACGAAATGGGTCACAGCTTCGGTCTGCGTCACAACTTCGGTGGTACGTACGACACGATCAACTATCAGAATCATTTCTGGGAACTTCGTCCGGATTCCAACTTCAATAAAGACATCAAGACGCCTGCCGACATGCTCAAGCTCTACTCGCTTAGCGATGAACAGCTCGGCTATCAGGCTGCCGGTTCAACTGATCCTACCGAAGATGCGATTGCCAAGAAACAGGCTGCCAAGGGCGGCCTCGCGATGAACAGCTATTCCTCGATCATGGATTATTCCGGCGGTGCCACCGATGACTTTAATGGGCTTGGCAAATACGATGTCGCGGCTATCCTCTATGCATATAGTAAGGGTTCCGATATCACGGGCGAGAACAAGGCCCTCTGCGAAGCCAACGGCGGTATTTACAGCGACGGCAAATGCCAGCGTGAAGCCAGCGGTATCGTCGAAGTCTTCGACAAAACGCGCGGTGAACTCGGCGTCTTCGGCGAAATCGTCACGCATAAAGACACGACGGGTGCTATCTCCGGTTCGATCAACGCCATTCCGGATGGTTCGGAAAGCAATATCCATAAATACACGACGTACAGCACATTCGATGATACGACGACCATCGGACAGCCGTACATGGAACTCATTCACTATCACGATGTGGTTCGTGCCTATCCGAATGCCAGCTCCGATTTCTCCAACAAGAAACTGCCCGGCTTCATCACCGAACGTAGCTATGCCCGTCTCGATGATTATCTCGTCAGCAAAGCGACGAAGGGCGACGATGCCATGGTCCGCGTCCCGTACTATTTCTGCACGGATGACAACGCCGGCAAACTCGCTTCCTGCAACCGCTTCGACCATGGTGCAGACCTCCTCGCGAACATGAACTATGCCATCAGTGAGTATGAGAACTACTACTGGTTCACAGACTTTGCCCGTGGCAGAGCTTACTGGGATTCGTGGAGTGCAGCGTATCGTCATGGTTACACATTCACGACGATGTCCGACCTCTTCCAGTGGTGGTATGCCAGCAACGGCAGTTTCTTCGAAGACCTCAACGAAAAATACGGCTTCGATCTCAACGAAAACGTCGGTCGTGCCGCAATCGCAGCCGGCTTCAACACGCTTGCGCGTGCCGTTGCCACGCCTGAATACGGCCTCTATTGCAAACGCAAGGACAATGGCGAACTCTATCCGCTCTCCACGGAAGACGAAGCCCGTGAAGAGACGAGTGAATTCTATCGCCGTACATACTGCGGTGATGAGCCTGAATACTACTACGTCAAACAGGGACAGGGCCGTCGTCGTTTCCAGAAATACGATGTCAATATGGGCTTCGATTATTCCTGGTATGAATTCGAACTTGAACACAACTACACGTCTCTCCAGGCGATGTGGGCGCTCTTTGACAATGAAGCAGATGTCATCGTCGACTCCGGTGATATGGGCACGTACACCTTCGGTATGTTCGATTACTTCACGAATGAGCTGACAAGCCTCATGAATGCCGTCGTTTCCGAAGATTACACGGTTCACAGTCCGTACCTCGATCTCTCCAACAAAGAGACGATTACGTCGGGTAACGAAGAATCTGTCACGGGCGACCTCGTCTATGCACCGGTGGCTTATGCCGATTTCTGGAGCACGGACGAAGACGGCAAATCGGTTCATTATGAATACGATCCTGCGACGGGTCTCGATGCGAAGGGCTTCCGACGCATTTCGGGGCGTGCCGGCCACTATCAGCCCTGCTCGAGCGACAACGAGTGCATCATCGCAGATGGCGCACGTTCTGCGCGCTGCCTCGCCTACTTCACGGATGAGCCCGTCTGCATGCAGCTCTATGATAAACTGACCGATGCTGAGAAGGATTGCTACAAAGCCAGCCTCACGCCTTACGACGTTTCTGGCGGCACGATGAGTACCTTTGTCTGCGCACCGCTCGGCGTCAGCGGTGGCTCCCTCGTGATCGACGACAGCGCGATATCCAAGGCTCAGTCCACGAAGTGCTCCTCCGGGTACACGATCGGTGTCTGTGACAATGGCAAGGTCTGTTCGCCGGACGGTATCTGTGTTGATGCTTCGCCGCTCGTTGAGACGAATACCTCCCTCACGCAGAAAGTCTACTTCACGCTGTACGGTATGCTCTATACCGGCCCCATCGGCATGGATTCCTCATTTGCTGAGCAGTTCAATGTCTTCATGATGGGTACGGGCGAAGAAGTTGCACCGGCTTACGGCTACAAGACCATCACCTTCGAAAATCCGTTCACGGGTGAAGTCTATGGTGCCAACGCGCTTGATTGCAATTACAGTAGTTACGATTCGTATGCCGATGAACCGGCAGCCTGCAGCGGCGATATGCAGTTTGTTACCCGCAGCGGTGCTGCAAAACTCCTCGACATGGCGAATGAAAAGAGCAAACTCATGCAGGATGCTTACAACGATCTGATCGAATTGAGCAACTCGATGTCCGATGCCGATTTCGCCGACGAAGGCAGCGAGATTTACAACGAATACATGAACATGCTCTATCGCTGGAACATGGCGAAATATGAGACGCAGTACGCGATTCGTGACATCAACTGGCTGCGCAGCGTTTACAGGGTCTTTGGAACACTCTTCTAAGCCTTGTGTGCTGAACGCCTTGGCCTCGCCCGAAAGGGCGGGGCCTTTTTTCTTTGATTTGTTTTTGGGGGGCCCGCTATCGGCTTTGCCGATACGCGTGCCCTGGTCGCCTATGCCTTTGGCATACGGCGACCTTAAATGGGGGCGTTGCGGGGGTATCCCACGCAGAGGGGGTAGCGGCGTATGGCAGCGCCATAGCCGCGTAGGGGGAGACTTCCCCCTTTAAAAATATATCAATGTTCAGGGTTTGGTATAGCATTTGCGTGTTATATTACTTTTATGCCATATTGACGTATGCCATAATTCCAGTGTTTGTCATGCGGATAAAATTGGTGTAAATCAGAATGATTTTTATGGAATGGATGACCATTTCACAGGTTGTCAAAATAAGGATTGGGGTTGAATATGGCGCAGACATTTGATAATGGGAAACCGGCTTTTGGAGCTTCTTTTTCGGGACAGCAAGGCTTTGATGGTTTTGATCCGCTCGGTCTTGATGAATTGTCGCCGAACAGTATGGGCGATGACCTGCCCGCTCCCCGAATGGATATTCCGACCGGCTTTGAGGGAGCGGATTTCCCAGTACCGAAGCTAGGCGTTCCGGTTCCGCCGCTGCCGCCGTCTGCGCGTGTTGTGAATTCGGCTGCGCAGGTGCCAACGATAGGCGGTAGTAACGTTTCAAGAGCATCGAACGCGATGCCGCCCAGAATGCCACGTATGGAGCCGTTCGGCGTGTCCGGTCAGGCGCAGCAGGCCTATCCGATGCCCAAGGCCGATGCCTTTCCGAGCTTCAAGGCGCAGGATGCGTATCCTTCACCGAAAGGCGGTCAGGACAATTATCCGGCATTCAGGATGCCAGGGGAACCGGAGATTCGTCGGACGAACACGGCAGACCTGCGGGGAAGCGGCACGGATTTTATGGCGGGGCTTGACCCGATTGACGACCAGCGTCAGTCATCGAGAAATGCCACATTGGCGTTTGATCGCTTTATCAGCGATGCGGACATGAATGCGGCCAAGGGGATGGATGCCGTTGGTGTGCCGCTCGTCCACAAACCGACGTACGATCGGGCGTCGAATGCGCTTGATGACGTATTGATGCCGGATAAGCCGTTTGTGAGCGATCCGCATGGCGCGGTCACGCCGGTTCCCGAGCCTTCGAAGATTCGACTTGGTGCAGGGTTGGGGGCATCTGTTCGCAAGGAGGACTACGATATTGATAATGATTCCGGTCTGCCGCTCAATGATGATCCACTCGGCATGATTGGTGGCGGGTTAGAGCCAAATAATGATCCCCGCGGCGGTCTGAAGCTTGATTTTCCTGCGAATCTTGAGGCGACACGCATGGGGGAACGCCATGAACATTCCGGTCTTTTGAGTGTCGGTAAGCTTAAAAACCAAGAGGGACAGGTGCCGGAACTCGGCCCAAGGGAGAAGCGTTCGCCATCGCAGGTCATTGATGAGCTTTCGGGCGGCGGGCTGGGAAATCCGGCACAGCAGAAAGCAACGATGACATCCGGACTCATCAATTATTCTGAGCTTGCCAAAAAACGAAACCACGAAGCGGCGGATATGCTTGGGCTTTTGGGGTCTATTCAGAATGGCGAGCTGGCGGCAAACGAGAAAGGTGTCAAGCCTGCTGTGGATTCTCAAGATGGTGCTGTCACTGAGACGCATGATGGCAATCAGCCGACGGCGGACAATGCGCAGCCGACGGAGGGAGGAAGCGATGACGAGATGACGTTTGACCTTTCATCCATTCGCGTCGAAAAAGACAGTACGATTGTCGTCAAGCAGATGTTGGCGGAAAATAAGGCCAAAGCACAGGAAAAGAAAAAGCGCAACGTCAAGCGCCTGGCTTTGATTGCTGCGGCTGTCGTGATTTTTTTGGTGCTTGTGAGCATTATTGTCGTTGTCATTTTCATGGCAAAAGCGCCGGTGGAAGAAAAAGACCTTGCGCCGATGCAGGTCATTAAAGTCGTCGAAATGTCGCAGGAACAGATTGCGAAGGATTCTTTGCGCGACTATCGGCAGTTTTTCCAGACATCCGTGCAGAATAACAACGCCGTCGATATTACGCCTGAAAAGCGTCTGGAGAATCAGGGTATGGTGATTCTCAATACGGTTTTTGCTTCAGCGCGTTTCCAGAGAGAGCTTGAGGATCAGCTTGCCATGGTCGAATCGTCTGTCGCCACGCTCGAAGAAAAAGACACGTGCAAAGGCGGCTGGTGTGCGCTTGGATTATGGAGTTGGGCTGTCTATAAAAATGACGATGTCCATGCCGAAAAATACGACAAACTATTGGCAGGCAATACCGAAATTGCACAGCTTTCGAATATCCAGAATATCGTCAGGGCAATTGTTGAACGCAATAAATTTGAGGGAAAATCGGCTTCCTATGAAGAACGGGTTGCGAGCCAGAAGCGTGTCCGAGAGCTTTTGGAGAAGGTTTCGGGGTGGCCTTTGGCGGACTATATGTATGCCGAGGCTTGCGTGAAAATGGGCGAAATGGATGAAGCCACGAAACGTCTTGAGGCTTATGCTGACAAGATTGACGACGTTTCGTATGCCGGTTTGACGATGCTTCAGGCTGAAATCGATTATCTTCGCGGCGAGTATGATCATGCCAATACATTGGCTCAGAAAGTGATTGATCTCAATACGGGGGAAACACAGCAGATTATTCGAGCCAATACGCTTGCGCTTCGAACGAAAGCCGTTTTGTCAGAGTGGAGCGTATTTGTGAAGGAAGTCTTGGATGAAAAATTAAAGACGTACGCCAATCAGCCTGTTCTTCTGGCGACGGTAGCGGATATCTGCATCCAGAAAGGACATGCGGATCAGTGCCGCATCCTGTATCAGGCGCTCATCGATGGTGATCCGGACAACACGGATGTCCGTCAGCAGCATGCCCGTCTCTACGTCTATGCCATTGGCATCCGCAATCTCTACCTCAGCAATGATCTGTACAAAAATGAGATCAGCGATCTCTCGAAGATGATTGATATTGCGATCAAGATGAATACAGGTGATATATTGCTCTGGATTTATCGTGCGCTCGCTGAATATGCACAGAAAAATTACAAGACGTCGCTTGAGGCGGCGATTGAAGCGGAACGTGATGTGAACTACGATTGGGTTCATAATTATGCACCGCTTATTCAGAAAAAAATTGATGGTGATGAGAATCCCATTCTGACGCTTGATTTTACGGAAGTTGCTAAAAATGCGTATGATGCCGAGAACAATTATTTCGTTGGTGAAATTCTGAACAGTCAGCGCAAGTACAAGGCATCACTTGAGCAGATGAAACGTGCGCTTCGTATTTATCCGCAGGATGCCCGTCTATGGGAAGTCGCTTTGAATGCAGCCATTGAGCTCAAAGACAAGGCTATGGTCGATGCGAGCATTGAGGCACTTCGTGTTCAGCGAGCCATGACGTCGTATCATCAGTATTGTGTAGCAAGATTTATCAATGACACGGGAGATCCGGATGAAGCGCTCAAACGCATGAGTGTGATTATTTCCCAGGAACCGACAAATCCTGAATTTCTTTTCTACATTGGTCAGCTTTACTTCAATCGTGGCAATTACGATTCTGCAAGCCAGTATTTTGAAAAAACGATCGAATATGATAGTTCAAATCCGGAATCGTATTATTATGCTGGTCGTTGTTATTATGAACTCAAGCGGTACAACAATGCCCTTTCGAGTTTTTCTGAGGCGCGTAATAAAGCTGAAACGAATCCGACGTATGCGCTTTGGATTGGTCTTGCTCAAAAATCGCTTGACATGAATGAAGAGGCGCTTCGATCCTTTACTGTCGTCATCGATACGCGGGCACCGATGGGCAAAATACCGACCAATATGTCTGCTTCGGAGCAGGAGGAACTGGCACAAGCCTATCAACAACGCGGTATACTCAATTCAGCGCGGCAGAGACGAAAAGAGGCTCAGAGTGATTTTGATCTCGCGGCTAAACTTGCACCCGAAAATATGCAATTTGTCAGGGAATATGTGGTATTTTTGTATGAAACGGGCAATTCAAAGGCCGTTTTGGACAGAATTAAGGTCCTTGAGCAGAAACACGAAATGGATGCGATCCGTTACTATGTTGTGGGGTTGACATATCTCCAGGTCGGTCAGCGCGAACAGGCGTTGAAAGCACTTGAAACGGCTCGTGACAAGGGATTCGCTGATCTCGAACAGACGGGAATCGCCGGTTTACGTGATTCAGCAGAGATTTATGAACGTATTGGTTATATGTATCGTGATGTGGGACGCAAAAAGGAAGCTGTTGCCATGTTGACGAAGTACCTCGAAAAAGCGAGATATCTCAGTGACAGTGCCAGACGCGAGATTCAGCATGAACTTAGCAGTTTGTGATGACTCTTGGTGTATGTTATGATAGGCTCACGCGTCGTATAGAACAGAGTATGTGGGGCAAACCGATAAATGAGCGTTCTCGTATTATCGGTATAAGATTTCGTATGAACGGCATCAGAAGGATTTTCAGGTCATGAAATTGTTATGCGTTGTCAATCGCTACCTTCAGAAGTTCCTTACCGAAGGCTTCAGAGGCATGACATTGACGTTCTGCGTTCAATGGGATGAGGCGGCGCATGCATTGGCTCAATCGCGATTCGATATGGTGATTATTCATGGTGAGGCGGTTGAGGATGAAGTGTTGCCTATCCTGTTATGGAGTGCTGCAAGTCAGCTCAGACTACTGGGTACGAAAGGGATTTTCATAGGGCTTTCGTTGGAGGGGGGCCGTGTGCTTTCCCAGTATTATCCTACGATGAAGCAGATAGCCTATCCTTCTAGTGCGGCTGAGTTTTTCCTCGATATGCAACAGGTTGAGCCCGGTATGTTCACGGATTCGACGATTAGCCGGACAGGAAGTTCCGGGCTGAGACATCAACGCCTCGTCCGATCCGTGTTGCCCGTCGATGGCCCATCGAGTGTTCTTGGCGTCAGAAGGGATGTCAGCCAGATGTCACGCGGGCGTTCTGCGCATCCGACGCTTGATGCCATTAGCAGCAGTCCAGTGAGAAAGAGCCTGGGGTCTTTGGCCGAAATGTCTTCGATTCCACTTGGGCTTCGAGCTTCATCTGTATCCAATCATTCATCTGTGCCTGCTTCCAAGCGTGCTTCGCAGCATGATCAGCCAGTCGAAGATACGAGTTCATCAGATATCATGCTCGTGATGAGCGATATCTCAAGTTCTTCCGGGCTTGATCTCATCTCTTCTTCAGAAATGGCAATAGAGCAGGCCTTGATGGCTTCAAGCGATGACAATATCGTGACGCAAAATGGACCCGAGGAACGTCGGCATATTGAGGCATCGGCAAGCGCCATGCGCGAGAAACCCTACGATCCTATGATCGATACGATGTCCTCTATGGCCAAAATGGACGATGATCAATGCGTCGTCGTTCAGAGAACACAGAGTGAGGCTATCCTTGGAAAACTCGAATTCGGAACGCTCATGCGTGTCGTCGTGCTTCTTATGCGTCTCGGACGTACAGGCGTCCTCGAAGTCAAGAATGAATCGAGACGCATCCATATTGAGTATAAAAATGGAAAAACGTTTTCAAATAGCCAGCTGTCTTTGATTGAAAGCGCTTTTATGTGGGAAAGTGGTGAGTTCAATTTCAACGAGATGGCCTTGTTATCCCGAGATTGTACGCCAATCGACGTCGATGAAATTATCACACGCGTCGTACATAAGCAGCTTTCGCTCAATCAAATCCTTCGAACGCTTGGTTTTGAACTCCGCCATTTTATCCTCGTCACCGATTGTTTCAACGAGGAAAATCATAAGATCGCTTCGTATCCCTGGTGGAAATCTTGTCTCGGCGAGACACATCTTAACGATGTCATGGGAAGCGGAAATATGCCCATGGATGTCCTCGCGCGTGACATTTATCGTGCCTGGATCTGCGATGAGGTGACGTTTACTGATACGGCTTCTGATAAGCCCGCAAAAGTCGTTTATGCTTCTAATCCACGTGTCAATCAGCACGACCGGCGCGAAAAATCCCGCCTCTCTCTTGATGCTTCCAACGATTCTCATTTGCGCGTCATTCGTGAAGATCTCATCCGTATCAAGAATAAATTTGAATGTTCAGATGGTTATGCCATTCTGGGACTCAAACAGGGATGCGGTACAAAGGCTCTCGATGATGCTTATTATGCCTGGATTAACCGCTATCACACCGATCGATTCGTGCGCTACAAGGATCCGACGCTCGTTCAGCTCGCCAATGACCTTGTGATGATGATGAATAATATCTACCCGCGTCTTTCGAAGAGTGAGCGTATCGGTGTGGCTACGGCACAGAGAAATGCTTCTCCTGCAACATCCGCGAACGCTTTTGAATCTGGTCTGGGCAGTCCGCGTATCGGAAGCTCCCGACACAGGCTTTCTACACTCGATATCTCTTCCAAAAATAATGATAAGCTCAATCAGGTTTCACAGGAACTGAAGTCCTTGCAGGCGGCTGATAAGGAACATGTCAAACAGTCCGGACAGCGCGTCTATATTCGACCGGCTTCCAATTCTAACAACGTTTCGGTGCCACGACATATTCGTACGCCAAGAAATGAACAGCGTCCCGTCAAACGCATGAATGAAATGCTCGTTGATAAACAGGGACAAAGCCAGTTGAGAAATCTCAAACCGGCGCGTAGCAGTGCGCCCGGAGACAGAGTGTCCGTGAGTAACGCCGCCATTCGTCCAATACAGCAAGTGACGACACCTGAACAATACTTCCAGACAGGACGAAAAAAATTATTGCTCGATCTCATTCCGGAAGCGATAGAGGCGTTTCAGATGGCTGTCAGAGGCGATCCGCAAAATAGAGAGTATATCGTCAACTTCATTTATGCAAAGGCGTTGCAGATTCCTCAGAAACGCGATATCGCACTCGAAAAATTAAAAGAATTTTATATGGAGGCTGAACACGAATATTCGACTTCTCCGGATGACAAGAATACAGCTCAGTTCGTGTTCATTCTCTACTATTATTGCGGAAAAATTGAACTTCTCCTCGATCGCTTTGAAGAGGCAAGAGACGATTTTACAAAAGCTTCCAAAGTGAATCCAGCTGATATCGACACTCAACGTTGCCTGCGTTTCATTCAGCAACATCTGGGCAAAAAACAACAGGTTGTTAAGCCTAAAGAAGGTTTCATTCATCGATTAAAAGATTCACTTAACAAAAATTTATAATCTCATAATGCACACTGCAACGGCGTATGGGGCAGTGTGCCACGTTATAGGAAGGTCTTATGCCAAAGCGCCATCTCGTCTATATATCCACGTTGTGTTTGTGTCTTGCTGGTTGTGATGACGAGAATAAAGATCCTCAAGATGAAGGACATGGCATTACTGTTGATACTTGTGACGCTTCTCAAAATACATGTTTTTCACAATATGAAGTTTCTCACTGTGTCAATGGCGTCAGGGAACTTGAGCATTGTCCCGCCAATACACTTTGCTATGACGGACATTGTGGTGAGCGTATATGCGAACCCAATGTCATTGATTCCTGTGAAGCCAATGGCAAGTATTATGGCTGTAATCCTCTCGGAACAGGAAAAGGGTCCTTCGATTGTGGCTATGGCTTGACGTGTGTTGATGGTGCCTGTGTGCCACGCATTTGTGAGGCAGGATCAGGTAAGTGTCTTGATGACGACACCATTCTGCTTTGCAATGAAGCAGGAACGGCTTACGATGTCGAAAAAAAATGTATGGACATCCTCAGTAAGTCTGTATGCGAAGAGGGAAGCTGTATTCCCATTTGTGATAAAACAACAAAAGAAGCAAGCTACATCGGTTGTGAATATTGGGCCGTTGACCTCGATAATGCACTCGATGCTGGCTATTATGATGCCGCTGGTCAGCCGTTTGCCGTTGTCCTTAGCAATACGCATGATTCTCTTAATGCCGACGTCAGTATTATGATGCGTGAAGAGAATTCTGTCAGAACGGTACTCAGTTTTTCTATCAAGCCTCATTCTGTCGTCATTGCTTATCTCCCTGATGGCTGTTATGACGGCGGACAGTCCTGCGCCGAAGCCAGTGCTGTGAACGGTACGCTCATCACGCCATCCGCTTATCATATTAAAAGTGATTTGCCTATTACGGCGGCGCAGTTTAATCCGCTCAACAACGTACAAGTCTTCTCGAATGACGCGTCTCTGCTTTTCCCGACAACGGCAATCGGAAAACGTTACATGGTCATGGCCAGGGAACAGCATTACAAGCTTTTCAGCGCTTTCGTGACCGTCGTCGCCACGGAACCAGGTCAGACTGTCGTTCAGTTCACTTCGTCATGTGCTATGCTCGCGGGGTACGATAAAAAAGGTGGTCAAATTCCTGCCATGTCAAAGGGACAGACGCAGACGTTCGTCCTCGATCAGTACGATGTCCTTAATCTCGAAACGTCACTCTACGGCGAGGATCCTACGGGAAGCATGGTTGTGGCTGACAAAAATGTGGCCGTCTTTGCTGGCAATGAAGCCACAAGCATTCCGGAGACTGAACCTGTCACATGTTGTGCGGATCATATCGAGCATCAACAGTATCCGCTCGGCGCTTGGGGACGAACGTACAACGCTGCTAAGCTGAAACCCAGAAACAAAGAACGCGATATGTGGCGTATTCTCGCTCGAATAAACGGTACTAGGGTCACGACGACACCCAACGTCTTCGGGAATTCTATTATGCTCCCCGATGGCTCCGTTAAGGAAATCATCAATGGCGTCCTCGAACTCGATGCCGGACAATGGATTGATATCTTGACGGCGGAGAGTTTCAATATCTCGGCTTCGCATCCCATTTTGGTTGGACAGTTTATGACGGGGCAGGATGACCCCATGGATCCTGTAACCAATAAACCTGCTCAGGATGAAACGGGAAATCTCAGTGCAGGTATCGGGGATCCTGCCTATCTCATCGGCGTCCCCGTCGAACAGTACCGAAAACAATATGCCTTCCTCGCTCCCGCTTACTACGAAGAAGATTATGTCTCTATTGTTGCTCCAATCGGCACGACCGTCGTGTTGGATGGAAGAACCATTGATCAGAGTGAATTTACGCCCTTCGGTGATGGGAAGTTTGCTGTCTCTTATCAGCTGATCGAAGATGGTAGCCACGATTTGACGGCTTCCAATCCCGTCGGACTCTTCTCCTATGGCATTGACCAGTACGTCTCTTACGCCTATCCCGCTGGGCTCGATCTGAGAGAACTCTTTTCTGAGTAATTATGACCATCCATGATATATTATATATAAATAATGATATATCATGGATATTTGTATAAACGATACAAATGGCAATGCATGCGTATTCACATCCTTTCTCGCTATTAAATGCCATTGTAAATTATCCGCGGTAGTTGATATAAACATGGAATGTTTGCCGATTGATGACCATATAGATGCAATATTAAATATAAAAATGCCGAATTTTATACTTCGTGCGACTGCCGGTTCTGGAAAAACAACGCGTGTCACATCCGCTTTTGCTGACAAAACAGATCAAATGATTCTCTGCATTGAACCGCGTCGGTTGGCTGCCATTTCAGCGGCCGTGCGCGTGGCCGCCGAACGTGGTGAAAAAGTTGGCGAAACCGTCGGTTATCACGTGCGTATGGATAAACGTATGGGGAAGGGAACTAAATTGCTCTTCCTCACAACGGGCATGTTCCTTCAGTACCTTTGCCATGACCCCATCATCGAAAATGTTTCGATGGTCATCTTCGACGAATTTCATGAAAGAACACTCGAGATGGACACGGCTTTGGCCATTTGTCGTAACATCCAAAATGACGTGCGGGGGGCTCAGGCGCTTCGTCTAGTCGTGATGAGCGCGACGATTGAACCCGGGCCGATTGAAGACTTCCTCGCTCCATGCACGACGTACGACGTTCATGCACCACGCTTTCCGCTTCAAATTAAACATTTGTCAACGCCTTCAGGGACATCTTTTGAATGTTATCGACATACTTTATGCGATGCGCTTCAAACAGCTGTTTTATATGATCGTGGCGATATACTCGTCTTTTTGCCTGGTATGGCGGATATCCGTTTCGCTCAGGAAGAGGCTCATGCGCGCTTTGGAGATGCTTTTGAATATTGCATTTGTCATGCATCGCTCCCTATTGAAGCTCAGACTGCCATTCTTAAGCCAGAAACGACAAAACGCCGCATCGTCTTTGCCACAAATGTGGCCGAGAGTTCTGTGACGATTCCACGCGTGACGTGCGTGATCGACACTGGACTTGCGAAAGAAAAGTTTTTTGATTCCGCCAGTGGCCTTTCGCGTCTCGAAACGGTGCGCATATCGCGTGCATCGGCTGACCAACGGGCTGGCCGCGCTGCGCGTATTGCCCCCGGACTTTGTCTTCGGCTGTGGAGCCAGACAACCGAGCAGCAGCTTGATGCCGATATGCGTCCTCAGATAGAACGCCTTGACCTCGCACAGGCCGTTCTTCAGATTTACGCATGGGGACTCGTCGCCGGACCAGAGGCTTTGACATTTCTGACGCCGCCACATGCAGGCCGCCTTGCGGATGCCAACGATCTTCTCGTGCGCCTTGATGCCCTCACGCCGTCTGCTTCTTCAAAAGAAAATAGCCATATTACACCTGTCGGGAAGCAGATGGCGCATTTGCCACTCGAACCTCGGCTGGCACGTTGGATGATCGCTTCACTGGAATATGGGTGTGAAACGGATACTGCGCTCCTCGCTGCTTTTCTTTCGGAAGCACCTTATCGACGCGGAGCGCGTGAATTTTTCGATTCGCCCGATCTTGAATGTGACCTTGCGCTTTTGAAGCAGAAACTGCCGCCTGAATGGGCATACCTGCGCCGTGAAGCCACAGACATTCTCAATGCCATACGCGAATTGCCTCGCCCAAAGGAAGTGAAAAAGACGGCTTCTCCTGCTATGGCGCGCGCTTGTTCCATGCTGGCGGCGTATCCTGACAGACTTGCACAGCCTCGTCAGCACACGCGTGAGCGCCTTAAGGCATTTACATCTTCCGATCCAGCACGTCTTTTACAGCCCATCGTCGCCAAAATGACGCCAAACCGCGGTGTCGCCATCCGCCAGGGAAAAACGCTCACGGACGCAAAGTATTTTATATGCGCCGATCTCGATCTCGTGCGAAATGTCGAATTTGCTTCAAACACTGTTCTCAAAGCATTGGCTGTCGATCCGGCCTGGATTCCGTGGAAAACTGAGGTCCGTGCGCGATATGAAGCCGAAAAAGACCGCGTCGTCATCGCTGAATCCGTCTGCTTCGACGTCTTTACTTTGCGTGAAACGTTTATACATGACAAAAAATATGCGCCGCTCGAAGCACGCGTCCTCTATGAAGCGGCCATGAAATCTCCCTTTAAAGCGCTCAATTTCGAAGGGGAGGCCATTCAAATGCTCATGGCAAGGCTCGCTTTTGTCAAAAAATTACAACCCGATTTTGATTATCCCGCTTTAGATGAAAGTTTTGCTGAATATATTTTGCCAGATCTCGTGAAACGTGCCCATAATTTTGAGGATTTGAGAAACGTGGATCTCTGTGCGCTGATGCTCGATGCGCTTGATGATATGGGGCGGGCAATGCTCGATGCGCTTGCACCGACACAGGTCAAACTTGAAAATGGCCGCTTCTGTCGCGTCGATTATACCAATGATCCCCCCGTTGTATCGCTCAAAATACAACAGGCCTTTGATACTTGGCACGTGCCGCTTGTCGGCGGTGGAAAAATTCCCGTACTGATGCATCTCTGCGCTCCCAATGGGCGAGTGGCACAGGTGACACAGGACATGGATTCCTTTTGGAAAAATGGTTATCCTGAACTAAAAAAAATATTAAAAGCACGCTATCCAAAGCACGATTGGCGTGATGTTACGTGTTAATATTGTAAATTATCTCAATTATAATATCATAGATTGTGGTATTCGGGTGGGGGAAGTTTCCCCCTGCGCGGCTATTTTTATGTAAGGACGTTCTATGGACCGTCCCTACATAAAAATACGCCGCTACCCCCTCTGCGGGGCAAGCCCCGCAACGCCCCGCGGCTTCGCCGTTCATAAATGGACTCGGCACAAAATGCGGCTGAACCAAGAAAAAAATAGTGCTAATTAATGATGTGTGTCTGCGTATCCAACAGGGTGCGCTTCGAATATGGATACATGCATAAGAGGCTGAATATGGCATTGATTAACCGCGAATATAAAGACAGGTTATTTGGTTCCGAAGAAAATCGCGCATGGACGTTAAGCCTCTATAATGCGATCAATCACTCCAACTATACGGATCCGGAACAGATTCAGATCACGACCATCAAAGAAGTGCTCTATATGGGGATGCACAATGATGTTTCCTTCCTCATCTCGGATCAAATTAATCTCTACGAACAACAGTCCACGTATAATCCAAATATGCCGCTTCGGCAGCTCCAATACCTCGGAAATTTATACGAGCAATATCTCAAAAAGAACGAACTCAATAAGTATAGTTATAAAATTATTCCATTGCCTGTTCCAAAATTGATCGTTTTCTATAATGGACAGGATAACAAACCCGATGAAATGATACTTAAACTCAGTGACGCTTTCCCAAAAGGATCAGATCCTGATGTGGATGTCCGCGTGAGGATGATAAACATCAATCATGGTAAAAATAGCATTCTCCTCGGCGCATGTAAACCACTCTGGAAATACACATGGCTGATTGATCGAATCTGGCAAAATAGAAAAACGACTGCGATCGAAGAAGCTGTGAATTCTGCCATTCGGGATATGCCGAGTGAATATAGTATCAAGCCATTTCTCATAATTCATCAAGCAGAGGTACTCGGCATGTTACTCACAGAATATAATGAAGTAGAAACGATGAATCTCTTTAAAAGAGAATGGAAAGAAGAAGGCCTAAAAGAAGGCATCGAAAAAGGCATTGATATAGGGAAACGCGAACTCATGAGAAGTCTCGTTCGCGACAAGACATTCACACCAGTTCAGGCAGCACAATATCTGAACATCTCCGAACAGGAATTTATACAATTTATGCAAAAACACAAATGAGGCCATTTTCGCCATTTTCTCTTTCACTAGAAAGAGAGAACCAGGGGGATGGATGCATAAAGCAAACGCACGCTGACGCGCAGGGCTACAGCATTTAAGGAACGCCATTAGGCGTTCCGGCGAGTAGCCCCCGGTTGGCGCGTAGCGCCTACCGGGGGATCGAGGACAACCACAGATTTTTTTAACCCCGTAGGGGTTTCCCTGGCAAAACGTGTATTCT
>JAFOHE010000019.1 GCA_017421975.1 Pseudomonadota bacterium | reverse complement strand
TAGCTCGAGAATCCAGGATTATAGAGGGACTGGAGTACCAGTCTTTATGACATATTTTGCATGATGCTAGGATTCTTCTTTTGGGGGTAAAAAATCGAGCGTTGCGTTTTCTAAATGCCCCGTATTTTTCAATTCAGTCCACGTTTCGTATCCCTGAATGATCCATGATTTCATACAATAATTGCAATCTCTGGATTGAAGGAAATTTGCTTTACACTGATATCTTTTATATTCATTTTTGATATCGAGTCTGAGGCATTTATAGAGCGGATACAGAACGCCGTCGTACAACTCTTTTTTATTGACATGTAGATTGAGAATATCGAATACGATTTCGTAACGTGCTTTACATTTATCTTTGTCGAGGCGCCAGACTTCGAGCATTTGTTTTTGCCATTCAGGTAGAGATTTATCTTCGAGAGCATCATACGTTTCAAACATTCTTTTTTTCCGTGTTTCATATTGATCGTATGGCGAATAGAGGATGGCCCATGCCATAGCAATGGCGAGTTTATTTTGATCAAAGGCAGACCAGTCTGGTATTTCCCAATTTGCTTTTTTGTTATCAGGGAAGATAAATTGCAGTGCCTCTATGACGGCTTCATTTTTTGCGGCATCGGGTACGAGTATAGCTAATTTGGCGAAATCTTTTTCCATATTTAGCATCAAATCATCGACGAATTGAGAATCTTTTGCGGCTGATTTTTGTTTTACTCGGACGAGCATTGCTGCGGCCTGAAGTTTGAAGCGCAGATAATTGGGATGTTTAGGGTAGCGCGATTCGACCATGGCAAGATAGTCGTAGCAGAGTTGTTCATTTTTCTTTTGATAATAATCAAAAGCTTTGATGATGTTGGGATCTTTTTTGAGTGTTTCGTCTGTTAAAGGGGCAAAAGAACTATCGTAAATGTAAGGTTGTATATTTTTAATTTTTTTGAGCTCTGGAATAATAAGATTTTCTTGTTCTTTTGCAATTTCAATTAATTGCAATTCTTTTTCGGGTGAGAAAATGAGAATGGCGGATAATAACAAAATGAGAGAAATCGTAGCAATAAACAGGATTCGCACAGATTTTGGAATTTGTGATATAAATTTATCGCTTTGTACCTTTAATTCTGAATTTTCAAATTGTGATATGCTTTTTTGAGCCATATCACGTGCTTTTGAAATCATTTCGGCAGATTTTTTGCTGAGCGCATCATAATTGATAATATCATCTGAAGCGGTTGCAGATGAAACAATATTATAATTTCCAAAATTAGCAAAGGGCGGAAGCGGAATAGCTCTAAGAGCGTCCATGACTTCAGTTTCATTTTTGTATCTTTTTTCTTTATCTTTTTCGAGTAATTTTTGAATAATACTATCGAATTGGTCTGCAAATTCAATTTTTGAGTCAAGGATATGTGGTGGTGGTGCAAAAATTTGTTGATGAATGACATTGACGAAAGATTCACTTTGGAAAGGCACGTGTCCCGTAAGCATTTCATAAAGAATGATTCCGCAGGCATACAAATCGACGCGTCCGTCGATTTCGAGGCCGTTTGCCTGTTCTGGTGCGATATATTCGGGAGTTCCGTACATCAATCCCATTTTTGTTTTAATGGCATCATCGTCATCGTCTGGTTGTCGTGAAGCATCTTCATGTGCGATGCCGAAATCGAGCAATTTTACGAAATCATCCGTACCGTCTTTTGAAATGAGCGCGATATTTTCGGGTTTGATATCACGATGAACGATACCTTTGTCGTGGGCACACTGCAGGACGCTCAGGAGTTGTTGCATGATGAATACAGCTTCGTTTGGTGGTATGGAACCCTTTTCGCTGATTCTTTTTTTGAGCGTATCACCTTCGAGATACTCCATGACGAGGTAGAAGTCACCCTCATCCGTGATATCAAAATCCATGACATTGCAGATATTGGCATGATCAATGGCAGCGGCGGCACGCGCTTCGCGTTTGAAGCGTTCAATGATCTCGGCATTATCGCTCACGTTTCGGTGAAGGATTTTGATGGCCACCATTTTTTGCATTCGAATATGTTCAGCTTTGAAAACTTCTCCCATGGCTCCGCCGCCGACAGATTCAATGATGCGGTATTTTCCCTGCATGATATCGAACGGCTGATCATTCATATTAAATTTACTCCACAAAAAGGCAGAAAGTGATGGAACGTGAGTTCCATGTCGAATGTATCTACGCCGTTATTGGCGTAGATACGTAGCATACCATATTGTCAATTTTATAAAATGAAATTATTACTTTTTTCTTCTTGTTGAGACATCTGTTTGACACCATTCCCCTAAATCTCCAGAATTCTTCTAAATTTCCTCGTGAGTTGAGACTTTTTATGGTAGCAAGAAAATTTGTATTGGTTGCAGCAAGTAGCCAACCACAAGCAAACCGTATGCTGAAGCTATTGTTATGGACGTGGTTAATGCACATGTTGTTTCTGTCTTATCCCCAGGCTTCCTCTCTAAAAGAGCGTGCTGTTTTCATTCATCGTATCCACAACAATAAAGCATGAAGATTATATCCGTTAAGTTTGTTATCAATTTCTCGGTGCTGTGAAGAAAACATTACCGATCGAGTTTTGGGGTTGGAGCCGAGTCTTCTGCCTCTGGCATGATTGGCATTATTGTAGAAAAAAATTGTTTTTTAATAGCTTGTAGAGCAAAAAGCTCCATATTGCTTGTGGGTCTGCTTCAATCGCAATACGACAGATTTTTATATATTTTTAAAATCTTCGTGCAGCCAGAGCGGGGTTGAGATGTACCTGTATGTGATATTGGTGTCATGCGTTTTATCATGTGAAATGGCGTCGTATTGCCTTTGGCAATAGACGCCAGGTCATGGCGTATCGGCAAAGCCGATAGCCATGACGCCTATGGCGTATCGGCAAAGCCGATAGCCATGGCAACATCCTAATGTCCCAATGTACTTGTAATACCGATGTTAATACCACCAGTGACGAGGATGGTTTTGAGATGCCAGTCGTATTCGCAGGAAACTTGTCCCGTGATGGCGATGATACCAGCGATGAACTGGAGGCCGACGGAACCGCCGACGAGGCCATCAGCGAGCCGATTGCCTGTGAGGGCGACGAGGGTGTTTGATTCGAAGAAATTGACAGTGATTTGTGGTTGTATGAAGGCGTAGAGGAGTGTGCGTCGCATGAGCGGGAAGTAGAAGCGCGGTGCGGCGGAAATAAAGACGAATTGGAAGCCTTCATCGAACGGGAGAAATTCTTTTTCAGTGAGGGCGCGTGCGGAACCGAAGCGAATATATCCGGCGAAGTGCCCGACTTGCAAGGTGGCATCGGCGTGAATGGACATCCCGACATTTGCTGCGTCGCCGAAATCCCCGATGAAGAAATCAAAGACGTCTATGCCGAAAGAAAAGGTCATGCGTGGACGTGAAAATGTATAATCAGCAAAGGCAGTGGCGGGTATGAAAAATAATATTAATAATGTAATAAAAAAAGTGATGTGTTTGTATTTGTGTTTATTTTGATGGCAGGTGTGTGTGGTTGAATTACGAAAGGCTGTATTTTTGTATAAAAAAGTATTAATGTATGAAAAAAAGTTATTCTTTTGAAGTATCATTATTATTTGCTCCTTCGTCGGATCATGCAGTAGGTGGCCAAAGCCAGGAGCATATAAAAAGCATTGATTGGTAAAGATGTTTGTTTGAGTGAGGCAGCGTGGCAGGAACTTGATCCGGAAGCCACGCAAATGCCTTCATCACTGCAGTAGTGATTGCTACTGCAGGAGGCATCATTGAAACACTGGACTTCGAAGGTTTTGACGATTCCCTGGAATTCGGCCTGACAGAAGTCGGAGAAGCAACAGGGTTGAGAGACGTTCGTATCGACGTAATCGGTTGGAACAGTGAAATCGTTACACCAATAGAGATGTTGATTGAGGCAGAGCTCAAGGCAGTTCATGCGTTGCGTATCATCATCGAAGAGCGTTTCGCATCCAGTGACGCAGGCAGCGGGGTAAGCTGAGCAATCGACGTTACAAGGATAATCGTTTCCAGCATTGGAAGATAGAATGGGGTCATCGTCTTTTGCACTATTCCATTTGCAAGCTTCGTCCTCTGGTCCGCCGCAGAGTGCGCATGGAATATCTGATTCGGCGGGTTCAAAAACGGCGTCGGTACATTGCGACCACGTGGACAGACAATTTTTATAACAAGCAGCGGCGTTACTTGTACATTTATTAATACAACCGTTATATGGTGTGCAGGATTCGTAACATGTCTCATCGTCGTTGCAAATTTGTTTGCATGTATTGACGGTACCAGCGTTGGTACAATTATTTTCCATACAATTTTGCATATCGGTTGGCGACGTTTCTTTACAATAGAGTTCACATGCGGAAGTGGCAGGGCATTTTTCGATGCAAGCGCTTCTGTCTTTGCATGCATTGTAGCAGAAGTTGGCGGTATTGGCGGCATCGCCTTCTTCTTCAGGGCAGAGAACATCATGTCTGTTACATTCACTTTTATTGCAACAAGCGAGAGCGACATTAAGTTCGTTTCCATATTGTAATTGTGTACTCATGAGAATGCCGTCTTGATATTCATCTGGTTCGAGGTGCCAGACTTTGATGCCGGTTGCGCGTTCAAATGAGTTAACGTAGCTTGTGCCGATGACGACGACTTCGGAGGCATTGGAAGCGCTTGTATTTTGGATAACATAATCGAGTTGGTAGCGCATGAAGAGGTCATCTTTTAGTGGCTCATCGAGTTCGCTGTAATAGATTTCCTCTTCCGAATTGACGGAGAGCGCCGAAGGCATCATCCAATAATCATGGACTTCGCACGCGATGCACAAAAAGGAGAGTGCCAGGATCGTGCAACAAAAACTGGAACATTTGACGAAGCTGGCAAAAGTATGTAGCAAGGCGCGTGCGTTCATAAATGTCTATTACTTGAGAATATCGAGGAGGCGCTCGAAGATGACATCGGAGAGAATACCATTTGATTTGAGGTTTCGGACGAGTTCTCTCGTAAATGTTGTTTCGAGTTCGAGCATTTGTGTAAGCTTGTCAATTTGCTGTCTAAGGGCGATATTGTCGGCATGGAGCGCATCGACGGAAGCGAGGAGTTTGGAAAAAGCCTGTCCCTGTTCTGGGATTGAGGGAAAAGCTGTAATTTCGTCGATATTGCATGAAGGTTTACGAATTTCGTCGATATTGCATGAAGGTTTACGTAAATATGAATTGTTTCTGAGGCTGTCCGGGAGTTGAATGAATCCGCTTGTTTCTCGTGGTCGTTCGTAGGACAAGGATACGATGCGCAACAGGTCATTGTAAGGCGCGACGTAGAAGTTCATTTTTGTGACGCCTTTTCCGAGCATAAAATTGCGCACGAGATCTTGATTGATATAATCAGCGATGGCGATAAGCAATCCGGCATTTGGATCAATCGAGAAGGGCAGGAAGAGCAATTTTTTGCAAAGTGCGGCATTGGCGTAAGCGAGTGCTGAAGGATCAGGTTTAATTTGGTTCACATCAGCGACGGGGACTTTATAATAATCACCGGCAGCGATGGCGAGTTGCTGTTGATTGGCGAGATTATTGTTAATGATTGCATCATAAGTCGAACCTTCTTCAGAAATATGAATACTGTTGAAGCGATCACGCGAGAAAAAGTTTCGACTGATACAATAGTCTATGAAACGATTATCAATCATTTTACAAATAGAAGAGTTAGGAGTGAAATGTGTGACAAAATTTAATAAGAGATATATGGCTTATGAAAGAGATATATAGCTTATTAAAGAGATATTGGGTCTGATGTTATTGGCGTTCATACGTATGGCAAATTTATTGATATTGTGTGATTGCGAAGCATGAACGCACGTGTATTATTTTTAGAAAAGCGAAGTTCTTCCTTTTGGAGGCAGATCGAGATCGATGTCAATGTCATCGAGAGAGGATTGTTCATCGACGGAGTCCTGAATTTCAGTCAAGCGATCCACGAGCGCATCATGCGAAGAATGTAGTGTAGATTGCGTGGATTTTTTGAGATCTGAGAGCCGGTTTCGTTGCTCGATTCTGAGGTCGCGTATTGCTTTCATGATGCTTCGCTGATTGTCTTTGATTTCAGAGAGCTGCGTTTGAATGGAGAGCATGGTTTCGATGAGGAGTTGAGTATCCTGCATGGAACCGGCTTTTCGCAAAATAGAGAAGATGGAAGTTTCCTGATCAGCGGGCATTTTTTTCTTCCTTTTTGACATCATGCCAGAGAGATTCGAGTTCCTCCTGAGAGAACGAATGGATATCGCGTCCGGAATCGTCAATGAATTGCAGAAGTCTTTTGTATCTTCGTTCGAACTTATCGACGCCCCGATGGAAGGCGTCATCGCTGTCGATATGAGCTTTTCGGTTAAAATTGACAATAGCGAAGAAGAGATCGCCGACTTCTTCGATGAGGTTTAGTCTGTCCTGATTTTTGAGGGCAATTTCGATTTCGTCGATTTCTTCCCGTAATTTAGGAATGACATCGATAGGATCATTCCAATCGAATCCAATTTTAGCGGCATCAGCGGAGATGCGGTATCCCCGCTGAGCAGGAGAGATGTCACGCGTCATTTGGATTAGAACTCAGGTTGTTTATTGACCATGAGTGCAGGTTGTCCAGTTTGAATGATGACATCGCGCCAGAGGTCGCCTTCTGGATCGACGACATTACGTTTTCCGATAGAAAGCATGATGGGTATGTGAACGTATCTGTCGTGTAGCATGGACATGAGGACGCCTGTTTTACCGCACATCGCAGCGTGGACGGCATTTGCGCCGAGTCGCGAGCAATAGATGGAATCATTTGGATTAGCTTCACTTCCACGAATGATGTAACTTGGGTCGATATATTTGAGATTGAGCGTCACGCCATCGCGTTTTGCGAGTTCAGCGATACGATTTTTGAGGAAGACGCCGATATCGTTGAGGATTTTGTTTCCGGAAGCATCGACAGCGTTTGAGGCTTTAAGGTGATTTTGTCCAGCGCCTTCAGCGACAAGGATGACGGCATGATGTCGTCGAGCGAGTCTTTCTTTGAGGTTTTCCCAGAGTCCGTTTGGTCCTTCAATATCGAACGGCACTTCAGGAATGAGGACATAGTTGACGTCGTTGGATGCGAGAGCAGTATTTGCGGCGATGAAGCCCGATTCACGCCCCATGACTTTGACGAGACCGACGCCGTTGATTGCGCTCAGAGCTTCTGTGTGTGCGGCATTGACGACTTTGACAGCCTGGCTGACGGCAGTTTCGAAGCCAAAGGAACGCTGAATGAAGCTCAAGTCGTTGTCGATGGTTTTGGGGATACCGATGACGGCGAGTTTTCGTCCACGTTTTTTGGCTTCTTCATAAATTTTGTAAGCCCCATGCTGCGTGCCGTCGCCACCGATGGTGAAAAGAATATTGAGGTTCATCATTTCGATGGCATCGACGATGGCTTCGGTATCAGCGCCGCCACGCGAAGAGCCCAGGATGGTACCGCCGTGTTGATGGATGAGGGATACGAGCTGCGGATTGAGTGGTCGAGGTTCATAGCCGTATTCAGGCAGGAAACCGCAGTATCCGAAAGGAATGCCAACGATATTGCGCACGCCGTATTGGAACCAGAGCGTCATCACAAGCGAGCGAATGACGTCATTAAGGCCTGGGCACAAACCACCACAGGTAACAATGCCGGCACAAACTTTTTTGGGATCAAAGTAAATGAGTTCACGCGGTCCAGCTTTTTCGACGAGTTGTTGGCGTGAGAACGTCGAAGTGACTTCATCGCCGGAGAGCTGTTCATCGATATCGTAAATGATGCGTTCATCATCGCTGACGAAATTGGCGACGAAATCGTTGAGACGCGTCGAAAGGTGAATGGGGGAAGGAATTTTGCAATGTCCAAGACTGTCAATGGTAAAATCAAAAGGTACGCTACACATGTATTCTTCCTTATGTCGTTAAATGTAGGCTTGCACAACATGGCAAGCTGTCGCAGAATAACGCAGAACGTTACAATTTACAATGGATTGCTCCGTAAGAGCGCTATCTTGTGTAACATGTTTGAGTTGTGCGTTGTAGAGGTTTGCCCGTACATTGAAGTCTAGGTATCATTTGTATTTTTAGATTCTGTTACGGCGTCGAGGCGAGCTTTGATGTCTTCGTCATCAGGATTGAGCGCGTGGGCGATTTCGAGCATATCAGGGGTAAGATTTTCGAACGTGACTTTGTTACCACTGATGACAATACGCGTGCCTTCTGGCAACAAATCAAGCAAATCATCCATATTTAAACCTCGTCCTTTGTCTTGATGGTCAATTTAAAGATAGCCCCCCCCTCGGGATGATTCTTGACTTCGATTCGTGCTTTATATTGTTTGCAAAAATCTCTGACGATGGATAGCCCCAATCCGAAGCCTGGAATACCGGAATCTGTGGTATTTTCGCCGCGTTCAAAGGGTTCAAAGATTTTTTTCATCATATTGGAAGCGATGCCTTTGCCTTCGTCGCGCACACTGAGGACGACGTGATTTTCGTCTTCCATGAGCATTTGCACGTGAATATGTCCTTTTCCGCCGTGTGTGAGGGCATTTTGGACGAGGTTGGAGACGACATTTTGGAAATCATTGGGATCGACACAGATCTGTTTGATCGGTGAATCGATAATAAGATCGATGCGTTCGCCGTAATCGGGATTATCCATATATGGCTGTAAAGCCAGCATGAGTGTTTCGTCGGGCGAAATAGGATCACAGGCTTTGATTTGTTTTTGGCGTTTGGCTTCGAGGATTTGCTCGGTCAGATGTTCAAGGCGTGTGATTTCATCATCCATGTGGCTTAGGAGTTCATTTTCTTCGTCTTCGCTATCGTAACGATGCATGAGGAGCGTATCGGCATACATTCGAATTGAGGTTAAAGGCGTGCGCAATTCGTGGGAAACCTGAGCGATGAAATTGGCTTGGGAACGATTGAATCGGTTCTGTTTCATGATGAAGATGAGGGCAAGGAGAGAACCGACGATGCCCCAGACAGCAAAGACGAGCGTCAGTACGCCTATGGCGATATCCCCTCCAGTCTGATTTGTCGCCAAAATGATGATGCCCATCGTCAGATTGGCGATGGAGGACAACAGGGCACATGATGCAATCAGCCAGGGAATGCTCGAAGATGTTTTGATGCGGACAGTACGTTTTTGAGCCATATTGATGAAATGTTACGAACAAGCGTGAGAAAAATTGGATTCAGAAGTGGTGGAAGGCGCGAAAACACAGCAAAGGCAGATGCCAGAGGTTTTATTTTTTTTCTACGCCACTGAGTAAAAGATCGAAGTCACCGATACCAGTTTTGACGACGAAACGCACGGGAAGATGTTGGTCATCATCGGAGATCCAGGCTGTTGCGAGTTCATATTCTGGAACATTGATTTCTCGTGCAGGTTCGATGAAGAGGCCAGATAAGGCACCTTGTGGAGCGATGGCTTCGCTTCTCTCTCTCAGTAGTTTGAGTTTATAGCATTTGTAAAAGCCGAGTTCTGTCCAGACATCTTCTTTTTCGGCCTCGAGCGTGACAGTCACGCGGTTGAGCGTCCATCCATCGAAGGTATACCAAGTGTAGCGTTTGTCTTTTTCGAATTTGTGCAGTCTTGCGAAATAGATCCATGCGACGGAATCCATGGTGCCTGGTGGTAGCACATAATCGCGTTTGACGACGCGGCCTTTGTAATGGCGTTCGACAGATGCGGACATTTCATCAGGCCAAAACCAAACGTAAAAAGAGCGGTCACGGTCTTTTTCGTCCATGTGTTTGTAGCTGTAAATCGTATCCCATGTATCGGTGTGGATGTAGGCTTCAATGTGGTCATCTACGCGCATGACGAGTCGAGCGAGCGCGACGGAAGACGCATTTCCCGAAATTGGTATAAATCGCATGCCGTCTTCCGAGACCATGGGATGACCGACTTCGATATCAGCTTCAGCCAATGTTGCCTTCGTGGCAACATGACGCACGGTAAACTGAAGTTTTTCACCAATAAATGGGAATGTTCCGCGCGATTGTGAAAGGGCCGTACTCTGAATACTGTCCTCCATAAGTCCTTTCTGGGCCGTCGTGGCACAGCCGACAGTGAACAGCATAAAAAGGGAAACGCAGAGCAAGAAAAATCGTTTCATGAATCGGCATCCTATGGTGAGTGGATACGAAGTGTGATGCGTCGTCGTGTAAGGATGTGTGACGTCTGTTCAGGCTTATTTTGGACGTCACGCATCGTGAGGTTTATTGTATGACGCTTTTTATTTTACGAGCGTGTGGAGTGCGTCAGCCATGCGTTTGACGCGAGCCGGATCGACGGGATTGGCGACTTTACCATCGACTTTGAGGGATGTACCGACGATGGCACCTTTGATGAAGGTGGAATAATTGGCAAGCGTTTCGACCTTTGTGCCGGAGCCAAGAAGGATGGGGCGGCCTTCAGCAGCCTTATAGACTTCCTCAAGGACGCGTCTGTCAACGGGTTCACCTGTACCGGAACCGGTGACGATGACGGCATCTGCACCGCCACGGTGAAGCGTGTCCTTGGTGGCATCTGTCGCCGACGTTGGTGCAAGCGGAGATGCATGTTTGACGAGAACATCGGCAAGAATGGCGATATGTGATGCGCCGAGTTGCTGGCGATAGCGCAGGGCTTCATAGGCACAGCCTTCAATAATGCCTTGATCGGTTACATAAGCACCCGAAAGAACGTTGACGCGGATGAAGTTTGCGTTGACGGCAACGGCAATGCCGAGGGCAGCAATGGCATCATTTCGAAGGCAGTTAATGCCGAGCGTAAGGTCTGGATAAGCTTTTCTAATTTCATGCGCCACAATCGTCATCATGGCTGTGTGATGCGGTGGCATAGGCTGGTCTTTTGTGCCTTTCGGAAACGGTGTCGAACCAAAATTCTCGATAATAATGGCATCGGCTCCCCCTTCTGCGAGGGCTTTGGCATCTGCGAGGGCAAAAGCGACAATATCATCAAGTGAGCGGCCATCATAGCATGCATCGCCGGGAAGAGCGGGAAGATGAACGACGCCAATAAGGCCATTTGGATTCCATTTTTGCATGGTATTTTCCTTTAGTTAAGCAGGCAAAGTGCCTGAGGTCATGACTCTTGGATTTGGGTGGGGGAAGTCTCCCCCTACGCGGCTATTTTCCGAAAGCAGAGACGTGTCGCGACACGTCTCTGCTTTCGGAAAATACGCCGCTACCCCCTCGTTCTTCATGGTTTGTAGGTCAACCGCAGTGGTTTTGTCAGCCATTTTCACACTCGAGGTAGGTTTTTAGAATGATATGGTAACGTGGGTCAAATTGAAGAAAAGGGTGATCGATTGGCATTTCGTCGAGAGAAGCGTATTTGAATGATTCTGGCATCTGGCTAAGGACGCCATTTAAGCGTCCGATGATGCGCAGGAACTCCGGTACCATTTCGGAGGCTTCGTCATCCTGGGAAAGCATCGCAACGAGGGGGCGAAGCAGTCGGATGGCATAGCGGACAAAATAGGCGGCGAAGCGATTTGCGATTGTATTGTCGTATCGGACGATTCTTCTGTCATAAACGTTGAGAAAACGCCATTTGATATTTTTATTTTTGAAGTGGGCCATTTGCGAAGTGTTTGCGAGGCTTCCCGGCTGCGCTGCTGAAAGTCCAAGAAGTGAGGCATCCATCGCATGTGCCTGGCCGACGTTGACGTAGGGCGTTTCTACGCGGAGCTCTTGCTGTGGATGATCGACAATCGCTTGGAGTGCATTCCACAAAGCATGGGATGAAAAGCGATCAAGAAGCTTTTCTGCATATTCGATATCTGGTGTCATAAACAGTGGTCAGTGGTCAGTAGTCAGTAGTCAGTAGGTGTGGTCTAAGACCCGCCCCGATTTGGTAGTCAGTAGTTAGTAGTCAGTGGTCAGTGGTCAGTAGTCAGTGGTCAGTAGTAGGGGCGTGGTCTAAGACCCGCCCCGATTTGGTAGTTAGTGGTCAGTGGTCAGTAGTCAGTAGGCGTGGTCTAAGACCCACCCCGATTTAGTGGTCAGTGGTCAGTAGTCAGTAGTCAGTAGGTGTGGTCTAAGACCCGCCCCGATTTGGTAGTTAGTGGTCAGTGGTCAGTAGTCAGTAGGCGTGGTCTAAGACCCGCCCCGATTTGGTAGTTAGTGGTCAGTGGTCAGTAGTCAGTAGGCGTGGTCTAAGACCCGCCCCGATTTGGTAGTTAGTGGTCAGTAGTCAGTGGTCAGTAGTTAGTGGTGCTACATGTAGGTCTTATTAAAAGCCCCCATCTATTTTATGCCATGAAGTTGTCCGTTGTTACGGAAAAAAAGAATTTGTTCAGGTAAAAAAGTTATGTTTTTGTGTTTTTTCATTCAAAGAAACACGCATCATCTTTGCGAAGAGGCATGGGGAGAAGGAGGGGGTAGCGGCGTATTTTCGCAACATGGTTGTACCATGTTGTGAAAATAGCCGCGTAGGGGGAGACTTCCCCCGCCCATAAAAAATTAGAAGAAGGATGCGAGGCCTGTATCAAGGAGTTGACGCGTCATGCGGAAGAGTTTGTCTGCCGTGAGTGGGTAGGCAGGTTTTTCGAGTTCAAGGCGTCGCAGTATGGAGGGAAGCTGTTTTGCGGCAAGGATGTCCCCGACGAGGGCAGCAGCTTCTTCATGGAGCGCGGTGATGTCGGTTTTGTTGGTGATGGCGTAGGCGAGGAAAACGGGTAGAATGGCGCCCAATTTGTCTTCACCACCTCGGAGTTTTGGCAGGACTTTGCTGACCATACAAAAGTCGCCGCAGGAAGCCCAGTTACCTTGTGCCTGATCGATGTAGCTCAGGATTTCGTGAACGGTACGATAGCCGAAGTGGAGATTTTCCGGGCGCAGAATACGGTGCATCGTTTTGAAGGCATCGCGGGCGTCGTCGTAGCCTTTCCACGTTTTGCAGACGCCGTCGTAATCCATATCGTTAAATTCCATGACGAAGGCGCGGTCGAGAACTTTGGGGGAGAAAGAGAAGGTCGTTTCATCGACGTTGACGGTGCCGATGATGGTGAGGTTGGGTGTGAAGGAGATTTTGGGCGGCACGACGCGGTGCCAATCAGCGCCGTTGATGACGTCTTTGAGATCGACGGGCATTTTTTGGAGCATCATGCCGGCGTTGGCAGCCGAGAGATAATGATAAGCTTTGGCCCAGGAGCGGTCTGTTTTTCCGACGTAGAGTTGTTCGTGAACGCTGTTTTCCTGGCCGATTTCGCTTTTGGGGGCACTAATTGTCCAAAGTGGTCGGTTGAAGGGGTGTACGCTGCTCATTTCGCCCATTTTGATTTGTTCGCCGACGATGGTTGTTGGACATTCCATGAGGCTAAGAATATCGGCGAGGTAGTATTCGACGCGGGCTAAGTTGAGTTCATCCAGGATGATGAAGTGGCGTGGTGCTGCTTCGCCGTATGCCAGAAATTCGAGATAGGCGTGCATGGCGACGATGGTTGCCTGCGTTGGATAATAGAGACCTGTGAGGGGATTGTAATATCCCCAGATTTTTTGCGGATCGGTCCAGTCAGGCCTGACGGGGAGGAATGCGACGCGGTATTTCTGGACATCGCCCATGCCGGAATCGTTGAGTTCGTCTTGTGACATGACATCTTCGGGTTCTTTGATGTCAATAAATTCGTCGCCGTTGTCGCCGTTGAGTTCGGGAACAATGCCGGATTTGGCGAGTGCCATTTTGAAAGCCTGGGCGCTTCCGACGCCGCCATAGGAGACGCCGGTGAATTTATTGTCATCAAGCATACCAGCGGCAATGCCTGTCGCAAGTCTGCGCGCGAGCTGTGTTTTTCCGGAGCCACTGATGCCGGAAAGAAGCATAAAGGGTTTGGTGACAAGCGCTGTTACGAGGGACTGAACGACACCGCGTCTTTCTCTGATCATTTTTACCTCACACGTCATGGTAAGAGTCGGTCAAAAACACATTCTGTTTCTACCACATTTTTGCTTGCATGACTATCGTTCCCCAATGCAGACGCATGAACGTTTGAGGCATTGCAGCGGACAAATGCGTGCTTTGGCTTCTTCTATATCCTTGGATTGTACGTCTAAAATTGAATTTGTGGGTAACAGTGAGATGAAAAACGATTGTGTTGGATAAAATATAAAAATGAAATTTAATTTTGAAATAACGTTAAATATTTAAGATATAATGTGAAAAATTCAAAAATATGGAAAAATCAAGCAGATAATACAGATTTGGGGTTGCTAATGCTTAAAATTATGGTAGAAAGACAAAGGTCACGATATGTCGGCGTATGTGGGTATTAGGTCGACATGGATCACATTTATGACATGAGCAGCCGCACTTATGAGGCGTCAAATGGAGAATAAGATGAAGAAGAACATGATTTTAATGTCGATACTGGCGGCTGCCCTTTTGGCCGGTTGTAACGATAAGGATGAAGACATCATTGCGGATGGCACATTGAGTTGTTCCGTCAATGCCGATAAAGAATTTGTTGTCATTCGTGAAGACGGAATTTGGAAGCAAAAAGAAGCGTGCGAAGGGAGTTGCCATGACGGCGCATGTCTGTCCACCCATTTGACTTGTTCCAATACCGAAGCCACGTGCGTGAAAGATGCGCTGGATATTGGCGAAACAAGTTCGCTCATCAAAACTTGTTCCAATGGTGAAATTAAATATACGAATTGCGCCCTTTCCGGAAAGATTTGTGGCGTCAATGAAACCACTGGCAAAGTTGCTTGTATTGATGATCCATCGGTAAGCGACAGAGACTGTGTCGATGGCACCTATCGTTGTAACATCGACGGCAAACGCCAGTTTTGTAGTGCTGGTCGATGGAAGGACAACGGTTGTGCTTCAGACAAAGTTTGCAGCGCCGGCGAATGTGTCGATAAACCCAGAGTTTGCTACGAAAAAGACAAGGTTTGTGACGGCATCGTTGCGCGGACATGTTCGAACAACACGTGGATCGATCAGACGTGTGATGAAGCTACACAGGCATGTGTCAATGGCGAATGTGTTTCGCTTCCCAAGGAAGGCGACAGTTGCGGTGACTTCAAGGCCTCCTGCAGCAACGGCAACCTCTATAGCTGTGGTTTTGCCTCGACTTCATCGTCAACAGGCATTGGCTATGCCGTTTATATTGATGAATGCGATGATCCTGCCAACGGCACGGTTTGTCTCAATCTTTCGACAGGCGCGGACTGCGTGTGGAAAAATGACAGCGCCGCAATGAAAGAAGTCGGCCCCTGCAAAAACGCGGGTGATGTCTTCTTCGCCGGTTGCGACGGAGACTACATGGATGCTGTCAAATGCGTCGAAAAAGACGGCGTCCTCTATGGTCAGCTCACCTATCCCGAAAGCATTTGCGAAGGTAATACACGCATTTCATGCGCCAATAACCAGATCGTCGAAGAATCTTGCATTGCATGCAATTACAGCAGCGCTTATGAACAGGCGCAGTGCGTTACCGAAAATGGTGGTAACAACGCTGGTAACAACGCTGGTAACAATGGCGGTGGAAGCAGCAGTGGCGGCAATGGTGGCAGTTCTTCCTCCGGCGCGACGTGCCACATGTACGATTGTTCTGCAGAGTACCTTGAGCTTTGTACAGAGACCTTCGGTAACGTGGTTGAGATTGCGCTTTGCGACAGCGATAGGGCTTACTGCATGATCACGAATTCCGACGCTTGTGACGCTGGAAGCGGTTATAACCAGCTTTATATCGATGATAGTGACAATCCGGCCACGAGCGAAAGCTATTGCCTCGTCGTCGGTGATGATGCTTCGTGTTTGGGTGGCGGTAGCTCCTCCGGCGGTAGCTCGGAAGGCGAATACTATGAATGTGGCGATCTCAGTAATGGCAGCCAGACACTTGCTCAAATCTGTAATGCTTCAAAACCCGGTTCGTCCGCTGTTTGTATCGATATCCAGGGCGGTACGTATTATGAATGTACTACCCCCTGTGATACGCTGAACAGCGAAAAGACGGCTTGTGATTCATATAGTGATGGTGATTTCCAACATCAGATCGTTTGTGCGCAAGTTGACTCTGGCAAGTACTATGTCGATGCCGCCGAATCGGAGTCGGATTATATCGAGTGTTCCAATGGCTGCAATGCTGAAGGAACGGCTTGTAAATAAGCATCATCGTTCTGCTTAACGACGCTTCATTTTATAATTATAAAGCGGTATCTCTTCGGGGATATCGCTTTTTTTGTGCCACAAAAGGATTTTTTGGGGGCGGGGGAAGTCTCCCCCTACGCTGCTATTTTACGAAAGCAGAGACGTGTCACGACACGTCTCTGCTTTCGTAAAATACGCCGCTACCCCCTCGGCAGCCTACCCACGGCATTGGGCGTGATGATGGTGTCGTTGTGCTGAAGCCATTCTTGATGGCATGGGAACAGTTGCGTATTGGAGGAATAGATAAAAAAGCGGTATGCCTATAGGACATACCGCTTTTTGGAGGTCATTATTGTGGTAATTTGCTAATTTGCTGTGGGATCAGAACAAGTAATTTTACCAGTTGACATGTTTACATAACATTCATTGGAACCTTGATTCAAGCATGCTTGCTGGCACGTTGTTTCGCCATCGGTTAATATACAACTATTTCCAGTATTGGCTGTATACTCATCGCAAGTGACATAATTAGGCGTGCTAGGATCTACACAGTAGACGCTTGTGTCGTCCATACAGCAGATATTTGACCCCTGCGACTTGCAATAATCAATGCATGTGCCGCCACTCTGAAGACTGCATGTGCTATCGCAGACATCATAGCCCGATGCAGGACAGGAAACGCCGTCCGAAGAGGAACCGCCACTGCTGCTTCCGCCATTGTTCCCACTGTTGTTCCCGCCATTTTCGGTGATGCACTGTGCCTGTTCGTAAGCGTTACTGTAGTTGCATGCGATGCAAGATTCTTCAATAACCTGGCCTTGTGAACACGAAATGCGCGTATTACCTTCGCAGATGCTATCGGGATCGGTGAGCTGACCATAGAGGACGCCGTCTTTTTCGATGCATTTGACAGCATCCATATAGTTTCCGTCGCAACCGGCGAAGAAGATGTCACCCGCGTTTTTGCATGGGCCGACTTCTTTCATCGCGGCGCTGTCATTTTTCCACACGCAATCCGCACCCGTTGAGAGATTCAAGCAAACCGTGCCTTTGGCAGAATCATCGCATGCATCAACATAGACGGCATAGCCCAAGCCTGTTGACGATGAAGTTGGGGCAAGACCACAGCTATAGAGGCTACCGTTGCTGCAGGAGGCTTTGAAGTCGCCGCAACTGTCGCCTTTTTTAGGAAGTGTGATACATGCGCCGTTGACGCATGCCTGTGTAGCTTCATCACACGTCTGATCGATCCAGGCGTTGTTTTTGCATGTTCTTGCGACGATACCGTCGCAGACTTTTTCGCCTTCATTGCAGACTTTGGGCTGGTTGACACATTCGCCGGCACTGCAGACTTTGTCTGCGGCACAGTTGTTGTCTTTCCATTTGCCACCCGTGCAGAACTGGCGTTTGCCGTCGAGATTACAGCGATAGGAGCCATCGACGCAGTCTCTATCAGCAGCTGAAGCATTGTCAACACAGCCAACGCTATTGGTGACATCGTTACGGCCACAGACTTTGCCGAGAAGGGCACAATTCGTATGTCTGATTTCACCATTGGAACAGGTTTCAACAATAGAACTGTCATCACCGAGATCCAAGGCATCTTTCACACATTTTGATTCAGAGCTGGTACAAGTCAAATGGGTGGACAGGCAGGCGCCGTCATTGCAACTTCCTTTGCATTCTTCTTTTTGCTTCCAGCTTCCGTTTTCGCGAACGATAACAAATTCTTGACCACTGGCATTGACGGAACAACTCAATGTTCCATCAGCAATGGCGTCGTCGTCATTGTCGTTACAGCCGGCCAAAAGGGCAGCCGCCAGTATCGACATTAAAATCATGTTCTTCTTCATCTTCTATTCTCCATTTGACGCCTCATAAGGGCGGCTGCTCATGTCATTAGATGTGATCCATGTCGACGTAAAAACCACATTTACCGACATATCGTGACATTTGTCTTTCTACCACAAATTTTATCATAAGCAACCTTAAAATTGTATTATTTGCCAATTTTTTCATTATTTTTGAATTTTTAACAACCTTGGAGTAATCCAGAGGGATATTTCAAAATTTAATTTTTGTTTCTGATTGTTAATCGAACAAAGTACGCTTTTTAAAGGAATCGCATAAATAATATTCGGAAGGTAAAAATGTGCCTGTGGTGTGCTTTGTCAGATTATTTTGCAAAAAAGCGCTACCCATTTGTTTTGAAGGCATCAGATTTTGGGCGTGTATTGCCGGAAAATGGGCACAAAAAAACCGCGCAGAGCGCGGTTTTTTTGCGAAGTCAACGTGGCATTAAGGTGCGGAAGGCGTCGCTTCTGGTGTAGCGGGGGCAGGCTGAGGTAAAGCCTGTGGGCGCATGATTTTTTCACGCATCGGCGGGAAATCTTTTCGTCCTGGACGATCGATATCGCGATGGTCACCGCGTGGGCCACGTCTATCGGGGAAAGCCGAACGCTGTGGCGGCGCGGGAATTTGTTGTGCTTCGACTGCAGGCGCTTCAGCAGCTGGTGCAGCGATGTTTGCGGCTTCGCCTTTGCTTTCGGCAGTTGAGTCACTCATGGCGCTATGGAGTGTCGGCGCGAGGACGAGTGCGATGACGCTCATGAGTTTGATGAGAATGTTGATGGAAGGACCGGCCGTATCTTTGAACGGATCGCCGACGGTGTCACCGACGACAGCGGCTTTATGGGCGTCACTACCTTTGCCACCGTAATTTCCGCCTTCGATGTATTTCTTGGCATTATCCCATGCACCACCAGCATTGGCCATGAAGATGGCGAGAACGACACCGGTAATCATGACGCCGACGAGCATACCACCCAGAATGGCACCTTTTGTGTGGAGGAGAATATCGAGGATACCGGCACAGATGGGCGCGACGATCGCGATGACGCCGGGAAGAACCATCTGACGGATAGCAGCATGCGTCGAAATGGCAACGCATTTGCTGTATTCAGCTTTGACACCTTCTTTGCCTTCGAGCAGGCCGGGGATTTCTTTGAACTGGCGACGGACTTCCTGCACCATATCCTGAGCGGAGCGGCCGACGGCGAGCATGGCAAGCGCGCTGAACCAGAAGGGAAGGACGCCACCGATGAAGAGACCGATGACGACGAGCGGATTCATGGCGTCGATGGCTTCAAGGCCCATGACCTTGGCATAAGCGACGAAGAGCGAAAGGGCAGTGAGGGCAGCCGAACCAATGGCGAAGCCTTTGCCGATGGCAGCGGTGGTGTTACCGACGCTGTCGAGTTTGTCTGTGCGGTTACGGACTTCTTCGTCGAGTCCGGACATTTCGGAGATACCGCCGGCGTTGTCGGCGATTGGACCATAAGCGTCAACGGCGAGCTGGATACCGGTTGTGGCGAGCATACCGAGTGCTGCGAGAGCGATACCGTACATACCGCAGAACAAATAGGCGACGAGGATAGCCGCTGCAATGAGGATGATGGGGATAACCGTGGAAATCATACCAACGGCGAGGCCCTGGATGATGTTCGTAGCGGCGCCGCCATTATCGGAAGCGTGCGCGATCGCTTTAACGGATTTATATGCATCCGACGTATAATACTCGGTAATTTTGCCGATGCATGTGCCGGCGATGAGACCGCTCGTGACCGTGAGGAAGATGCTCAGGGCATCGACGCTGATGTTACCGCGGACTGCGTGTCCGGGCAAGGGCAGACCACCATCGGGCAAAACGAAGTAAGCGACACCGAACGTGGCGATAGCGGTAATGACAGCGGCACTGATGGTACCGGTGTCGAGGGCTTTTTGCGGATTGGAATTTTCGTCTTTGCTTCGGACGATGAAGGTGCAGGCGACGCTCAGAAGGATACCGACGGCAGCGATGATCAACGGGAGAACGATGGCACTCATCTGATGGGAGGCATTGCCGGCCCAGATAGAAGCACCGAGAACGGCGGAACCGATGATGGAGCCGACGTAGGATTCGAAGAGGTCAGCGCCCATACCGGCGACGTCACCGACGTTGTCACCGACGTTATCGGCGATGGTAGCGGGGTTACGCGGATCGTCTTCGGGGATACCGGCTTCGACTTTGCCGACGAGGTCGGCGCCGACGTCAGCAGCTTTTGTGTAGATACCGCCGCCGACACGTGCGAAGAGTGCGATGGAGGAAGCACCGAAGCTAAAGCCCGTGAGGACTTCGAGGAGACGGTTCATATTCTGGGCAAGTTCAGTCTGAAGATAGATGAGGAAGAGACAGATGATGCCGAGAAGTCCGAGGCCGACGACGGTCATACCCATGACAGCGCCACCGCCAAAGGCGACGGCGAGGGCTTTTCCGAGGCCCGTCCGGGCGGCATTGGAAGTTCTGACGTTTGCTTTTGTGGCGACGCGCATACCGAAGTTACCGGCGGCGGCACTGCAGACGGCACCGACGACGAAGGAAATGGCGACGAGCCAGCTGCTGGCGGGATTGATGGCGTTGACGGCGCCGAGGATCACAGCAACGATGGCAACAAAGACGATGAGGACTTTGTATTCGGCATTCAGGAAGGCCATTGCGCCTTCGTGGATGTGACCGGCAATTTCTTTCATCTTGTCGGTACCGGCATCTTGTTTGTTGATCCATTTGGATTTGAGGATCGCGTAGATCAGAGCAGCGAGTGCCGAGATCGGAACGCCGAGGTACACAAGGTACTGAATGGCAGGGCTAAGAGAGTCCACTAGAAACCTCCTCCTTTTTTTTGGCCTTAAACAGACCGTTACAATAATTCATGGCTGCGGATGTGCCACGGACGACAAAAGTGTCGAGCGCCTTGCAGCCAATTTCCATACTTTTATCCCACGTTTCGATGTCAGACGCAGGGATACTACCCAAAACATAGTGGACGACGTCATTTGAAGGTGGTCGTCCGATGCCTAAACGGAGGCGTTGGAAGTCAGCGGAACCGGTCAATTCGATGATGGATTTGAGACCGTTATGTCCGCCGGCACCGCCACCGGATTTGCAGCGCACATCGCCGACAGGCAGATCGAGTTCGTCGTGAATGACGAGGATGTTTTCATGTGCGATGTGGAAGAAGGCAAGGCACGCCTGGACGCTTTTTCCGCTGAGGTTCATGAATGTCTGTGGTTTAAGCAGGTGGATTTGTTTTCCGCTCAAACGCATATTTCCGTAGATGCCCTGAAATTTTGCCTGTGTCATGGAAGCGCCATGACTTTGGCACCACTTGTCGAGGAGCATGAAACCGGCGTTGTGCCTTGTATTTGTGTATTCGCTGCCGGGGTTTCCCAAGCCGACAACGAGCAATGCATCATCACTCATTTTTTATCCTGAAAATGCGCATTGAATTGCGCCTATTTTTGAAAAATTGAGTTTACACCCCAAAATTCAATTTGTGAATGTGGTCATTTTGCGTACATGTATTCATGCGCATCATTGCGCATCTCCTGAGACTGAAGCATCGTGGGACGATGGAAGGGCTATGGAGAACGAGGGGGTAGCGGCGTATTTTCCGAAAGCAGAGACGTGTCGCGAAAGCAGAGACGTGTCGCGACACGTCTCTGCTTTCGGAAAATAGCCGCGTAGGGGGAGACTTCCCCCGACAAAAATTGAAAAAGCCGCCCAGTAGGACGGCTTTTTAGGTCATACAGCGATGATCGACTTAGTTCGCGCGCGGCGGAATGACTTCGGCGACGAGGTAATCGTTGTCGTAGATGTATTCGCAACCGGAGACGACGGGAACGCGGCTAATCTGAGCGCGGTCTTTGAGGTCGAGGGGCGTGACATCGAATTCGATGACGACGGGGATGTCTTTGGGGAGACAGCTGACGACGACTTCGCGTGCGGCTTTACGGAGCGTACCACCCTTGCCGACGCCGACGGATTTGCCGGTGAGGGAGAGGGGCACGCGGACGGTAACTTTGCGGTCGGCATCGACGCAATAGAAGTCGGCGTGGAGAATGCGACGGGAGACGGGGTCACGCTGCACGCTTTTGACCATGACATCGCGGGCGGCATCGCCACAGACGAAGCTGAAGACGATATTGGGACCGAAGTCGGTGGAGAGAACTTTATTGAGTTCGGCGGGATCGATGGAGGCGCTGACGGTTTCGGTATTACGGCCATAGCAAACGACAGGAATACGGCCTGCGGCACGAAGTTTGTGGCTTGCGCCTTTTTTGCCCGGAACGCGGACATCACCTTTGATCTCAAGTTTTTCCATAGTAAGAATACTCCAGGTATAGAAGCAACCCCAAAAGACGAGACACACCCCGTGTCCATCCCAACTGGCTGCGCATAAAAACCTTTGCCCTTTTCGCAAAAGCGCGGCATAATCTCACAAGAGCCACCGAAAGTCAACGCTTAAATTTGATCTATGCATGTTGTGAATAATAGTTCAAATTTTGAGCATCATTCTATAAAATAAATTAGGTTGCGTAAGACCGTGAAATGCCCATAAGTGAGGATTACATCGAAGCGGTGTGATTGGAAGTGGGTTGTGAAGCGCATCGCCGTCCAACTGTCTAATGTTGTAGTTTTGTCGTTCTATAGCTGAAGTAGCGCCATTTATGTCAAACGATCATCCCATCCGCCAGGTACATGAATTTATGGTTGTCGGGCCGGACCAGCAGGGTCTTCCGGACGAACTTGCGGAGAACCCGCAACAGCAGTCGCACGCGAGCGATGGGAGCGAAGCGTTGCCGGAGCGTTATGCGGGGCCGCGCAAATGGTGTGTGAAATGGTTTGGTCCATTTTTTTCGGTATCGAAGATACCGGCGAACAGGCAGTTTGGTCTTTATCTTGTCTATGTTGGCAACTATCCGCTTTTTATCAGTTCATCCGCGAACATCCAGATTGCGCTGACGCGTCACCTTGCATTTGCGCCGCGCACGGTGGTTCCGATTGATCTTCTGGGGCGTGAGCTTCTCCACTATGCGCAGCTGTACCGCACGTCATTGAGCATCAAGACGGGGCTTATTTTTGAGGATGGCAAGCTGATTAATCCGTTGAAGAACATTGCGCCATATCGCCGAGCGGCGGCGGCGATTGCGTTTTGTCATACGATACCGTGTAACAAATATGCGCGTTTGAAGTTTGAGTTTGAGGAATTGACGATACAGAATGCGGGCAAATATTTTCCTTTAAAGGAAAAATTCCGCGCAGTTCCGGCGGATCCGGAGGAAGCAGCGCGTGTGGCGGAAGAGCTGTATCTCGAGCAAAATACGCCGGAGACGCAGGCACTTGCGGATGCGACGGCCGATCTTCTGGAAGATACGTCGTCGCATGAGGAAACATGAGCCCGTATCGGTCATGCAGTGTGTTCGGAGCAAAGCGTGGTTGAAGTTTGCATCCATAACGCATTGTTTTGACGGCTAGTCTTTGACAGAAGGCGGGTTTTAGGGTTAAAGTAGAACTCCCATTTTACATGCGCGTTTTTCGTGCATATCACCAGGATACCAATAATGATGAAACTGAAATCGATCTTAACGGGTGTCGTCCTTGTTTCCCTGTTGGGTGGATGTACGACTGAAATTGATGATGACGGCCTTCGCTCGGGCGCTCTTGAAGTACCCATTGGTGAGAACACCGTTACGAATGATGAGCTTTATCCGACAGCCGGTGACGAGATCGACTGGAAAATGGTCTTTTTGCCGAGTCCGGGCGATCTGATTATTTTCACGCACTGGGATCAGGGCGATGAGATCTTTGATGTCAAAGTCGGTATTTATGACCGATTTGGGATTCCGATCAAAGTGGAAACGAAGCCGAGTGGTGTGAAACCGTTTACGGTGAAATCGTTTGTTCCGGAATCGGGTCTTCATTTTATCAAGTTGACGGCGACGACGGGACGCTCGATTTATTCGATCAACGTGCGCCATGAGCCGAATGAGGATGGTTTTATTGCTCCGGAGACAGCACCGGATTTCAGCGAATATCTCGATTTTGATGCCGAGATGGAAGCGAAGGGAAATGCGTCTGGGGGCGACAAGAAAAAAGCCGACAAGAAGGCCGAAGCAGCGGCACCAGCCGCTGGTGGTGCGCTTCCCGTGGCGGCAGCCGGTGGTATGGCATTGCCGACAGCGGCAGCCGGTGGTATGGCGGCACCCAGTGCCCCCGCAGCCGGTGGAGCGACGATTGTTCAGCCCGCTGGTGATGACGAAGGTGCGAGCTACAAAGTTAAAACGCTCAATAACAATACAGGCAAAGCATCCGAATCGGAGTCGTTCAAACCCATTTGTGGTGATATCAAAGGCAAATACTCTACGATCAATGCGGACATTAAAGTTATTACGTCCAATGGAAAGGGGTCGCAGATCAAACTCAACGTCGGTAAAAAACAGGGCGTTGTCGAGGGTGCCGTTGCTGAACTTTATGTGAATGGCAAGATTCTTGAAGGTGGCCGTATCAAGATCGAGTCGATCTCGGACAACTCCTGTACTGGCGTCTCTAACGCGCCTAAAAAAGTTGCCGAGAAAGCCTCCAAAGTTATCGTCAAAGTGCCCGGCTAGGGCAGAAAACCGGAAAGGAGAACATTATGTACAAAAATTTCATCCTCTGCCTTGTCTGCGTTTTTATGATGATCGGCCTGAATGCCTGTAAGCCGGATGCCATAGAATACAATTCCAATTCTGGTTTTAACGGTTCGCGTGATTCATCTACTCAGCTTTTGATTGATAATGTCATGTCAGAAACGATTGATGCCGCGATTGGCAACAACGAGGACTGGTACTATGTCATGGTTCAGCAGGATGGCTTTATTACAGCCAGTGTCCTGTTTGACAATCCGTCCGGTATTGTCGGCACGTTGACGATTTACGATGGCTTCGGCCGCCCGATTGAAACGGAAACACTCAATCACCCCAGTCAAAATATTCACACGCTTCCGCGCATCGAAGTGAAGCCAAGCGAAAATGACCGCTATTTTGTGGCCATCAAAGTGACCGAAGGCAAATCGACGTACTCGATTGAAGCAAAATTTGAACTTCCGCCCGAACCGGAAGTTGCTCCCGTCATCGTCGAGAATACGCCCAAACCGACGCCGAAATCATCCTGTGTGCCTGCAGACAAATGCAAGTCCGGACAAAACTGCTGTAAAGAAAAAGACAAACCCGCCCCCGAAAATGTCAAAATCGTCCAGGGTTCCATCGTCGTTTCAACGCCGCGTGAAGGCGGCATCATCGACATCCGCATCAGTGGCCTGGGCACGAAAAATGGCATCAAAGTCGGCATGAAAGCCACGCTCCATGGGCTGAATCGCAAGGTCGAGCTCTACAGCTGCAAAGCTTCAACGTGTAACGGTACCGTCAAGGCTACGACAGAAGAATTGTCGCGTTATGGTACGGTTGACGTCGTCGTCGAATAACTTGGCAGGGGGACGTTTCCCCCTACGCGTCTATTGTGCCGTTAGACGTGCTGTTTGCACGTTTAGCGGCACAATACGCCGCTACCCCTTCTGCGGGGGGCTCCCCCGCAACGCCCCCACAGCACAAAACGTCGGTGGGCTGCAAAAGGAAGGGAATTTAAAAACGTTGTTATAGCTATACTTGGGACGATTTATGGACGTTAGATGTTCCATGAAACGTCCTTTTTTTTTATGATTCCCATTTCGAATATTTTGATATCGTCCATGCGCCTCTGTCCACAGCCTCTATTCTTGGCATTATACTTCATCGGTTGCGTATGTATGGCAGCTTGCTCTGATCAGGTGTATCCGCCCTCTTTGGGGGAAGCGACAGAGACCATTGAATTTGCTTATCGGGATGATTGTGCACGCCAGTTGTGTCAGCTTTCAAAAGGAAGTTTTCCAAACTGGGTCTACTATGAACGATTTAGAGATTGGCTTACCCCCGAAGAATGGTACGCCATGAAACGCATTTATCATGCCTTTGACAGACGCCTCACGCCCCGAAGTCGTCCCTTGTATTTGGCAAAAAATCGTTTCCTCGCCGATCACACGACGTGCGAACTGAAACTCACAAAACCTTTGTCCGGTGGCGATGTGGAGTACGTTTTTATGCAGACGTCGCCTTATATCCCCTTTTTGCCGGACAACATCTCTACGCAGAAAACAGGGCAGTCGCCCGAAGATGCATGGTACGATCTCATCGTGCAATATTATGAAGGCGAGACGCACGCCGAAATCGTGTCCATTGTCATGACGAAAGAAGAAGATCGCTGGATAACGCGCTCAAATATTGAAGCGGATTATGCCAACCCCATTGATGATCGCGATGCCATGACTCAGTTTCAGACCGCGCTTGAAGCCGGTCGTTTTGAAGAAGCTGAATGGCTCAGCCTCTCATTGTGTCATGATCGCAAAGGAAATGATTGTGCTGTCTATGAAGATATGATTGACGGTGCCAGAGAGAGTTTT
>JAFOHE010000229.1 GCA_017421975.1 Pseudomonadota bacterium | reverse complement strand
TTTGGCATGATTTGAATTTTTTCTCGAAAACCTCTAACGAGGTTTATATGGGTTGATTTTGCTTTTACCCCCGGCGTTGCCGGGGGCTACTCGCCCAAAGCCCTACGGGCTTTATATAATGCGTTATCTACAAACTTTGCATGTATTGATAAAAACATACGAACAACTGGACTTGCATATTTTCACATCGTCATGTTTAGCTTGAGAATCCAGGTTATATGCATATAAGACGTTATATCGGCGTTACATAAGGTAAGCTCAAATAAGATATGCCGTATTGAGCGCAAGCGAAAAGGCATATCGGCACGCTGTATGCCGAAAGGCATAAGCGTGCTGGCGAAGCGTATTGGCAAAGACAATAGCTTCGCCTCATTCCTCCAGAGTTTCGTGAGAAACATGCTCAGACGTTGCAGGTTCTGTCACTTTCCAATACTCTTTGAGAATATTGATAACCTCATGAATATCCTCAAGATAAATGTATTTATGCTGTTCACTCAAGAGCCTTTCAAGATCGTTGTTAGCTTCTTCGATGTGCCCGGACTGATGTTTTTCAAAAGCATGTGCAATGACCGTAAAAGCCGTTTTATCAGCTTCACTGACACATTTTCCTGTCATGACTTTTGTACCTGTTTTGGTTTTATCGCACGATACATGGTACGAAAACGGTGGATAACATACAGTAATCAATGCTTTGAGAGCAATTTCATTTTCCGGATGCATATGCAGCATTTCACACAGCATATTAAAAGAATAACTGTCCTTCGGATTGACGACGGCAATCAATTGGTAAAGACGAGCAGCGCCTTCGATATCGCCAATTTTGTTATACAAAACATCTGCGTATTCTCTTAAGGTGTGTATGGCATACCCAACAGGAATATCCGGATTTTCCGCACAAATAAAGGCATCTAATGAAAAATCATCTCGCGGAATATTTAAATAATAACACAATTCATCCTGCAGAATGTCAAGCAAATCCACCCAGTCATCATGCATTCGACAAATACGTTTATACTGTTCTATGACAGCCAGTTTATCGACATGATCATTATGGTTGAGCAAATCACGCAAGTGTTTCTTGGCCATATCCGTGTTTCCCATTTCCATATATAAACCGACCATGCGAACGATATGCTGGGCGAGCTTTCTGGAATCCGGAACGAGGAGATCGGTAATGGCGTTGAGATGTTTGAGCGCCTGGGCATACTGATGCGTATCCATGTACATTTGCGCCAATAATCGTAACGATGCCTCATTACTCGGCGCATTGCTCTGGAGTTCTTCAAGAATATCGATCGCACGCGGCGTCTGATTCAGATGTTCATAACACACCTGTGCAAGCAAAAGGCTGGCCTTGCGGCGTTCATTAATAAATGTCGTATTGGCACGCTTCGTCTCGTAAACCTGGGCAAGCGCCTCGTAATCATGGAGTGCCTGATAAATCTCTTCGAGCGCATTGAGCGTCTGTTCACCTTTGGCCACTTCCTCACTCAAGTTGGCTGCACGTTCAATCCAAGATCGCGCCTTCTCTGGATCATTAAGTTCATATAAATAGATACAACCAATTTCCTGAAGGACGCGTGGATCACACGCTTCTTCTTTTAACCCCTCTTGCGATTCAGTCAGGCACTGAAGCAAACGTTTCGTATCGCCGCTCAGGCGCGCCCTTGAGATTCTTTCGGCCAATGGCAGATCTGAATCGTATGGCAGCACGCTGTTCACCGAAACTGCTTGTGCTTTATTCAAAGAATTTGCGGAAACGTCCTCTTTTTCGAGACTGGACTCCAGGGCATAATTCATACTTCTGGCAATTTGTTCATTATTACTTTCGTTAAGAATGTCATAGAGATTGAAATCATCCACCCCCGTCAGTACGGGTTCAAGTTCATTCGAAGTTTCCGTATTAGAATATCCATCATTTACAAACAATGAATCTTCGCGGGAAACTTCGTTCCGCTTTCGTATTTCGGATGGAAGCGGAACATAAGGCGGCATGAACTTCGATTTGCTGTCAGGATCAATGGGGTTCAGGCGCTGCGCTTCATTATAGAGTTCTTCAGCGCGACGGTCGTTACATAAATGTTGATGGGCCTCACTCGCTTCAAAGAGCAAGCTCTTTCGGCTCGTCAGATCTTTCGTCAGAGGAAAGAGTTTTTCGAGTACCGAAGCCAATTCAAAGTACCGTTTTTCCTTGCGAAGATAACGGCGAAGTTCGAGAAGTACCGGCACAGAATCAGGCACCAGGCGAAGCGCCTTTCGCAAAGCCTCGATGATGACATTCGTCGCCACATTGGCATCTTCATAGTTCTGGATGAGCAAAAGCGTTTGTTCGACCGCTTCATCTGGAGGAAGAACGTCGATAAGTGAACGGCGCAGACCGATAATATCATTCGTTTTTCCGCGTCGCCGGCACTGATCGATCTCAGCATAAATCACACGCGGATCCATGGCAGCAATTTCACGTGCACGTGCGAGATGCCTGTCCGCTTCTTCCGGCAAATGGAGTCTTTGCTCACAAATCCGATGAAGCGTGAGACGCACAGACAATTCATCGGCAATACTGAGTTTTGATGAATTATCGCGTAAAAAATCAAGGCTGATCGACACCATTTCTTCGTAAGCTTCGATGGTCTCAAGCTGGGAAAGAAGCTGGGAAAACACTGCGTACGATTCGGGTTCAAGTCTGAGATGTTGTTTAAGCACAATACAGAGCGACGCATCACGGTCGAGGCGAGTGTAAAGGCGTTCGCGCGTTCGCGCCATTTCGATAAGCTCTGCTCGGATTTCCTTAAAAGCCGCCACGGAGCCTTCATCACCAACCAGACGCTGCCGTGCCCGACACAAATCCAGTGACGGTTCTCGAAGCTCCATAAAGCGTTCAGCATAAAATGCAGCATCTTCATACCGTTTGGCTTCCTCGAGACAGCGAATCAAAATCTTGAACGTCGGCAAATGATTGGGCGAAGCATCGAGCACGCTTCTGCAGGCATGGATAACCATCTGATTCGGCTCATTATGATCGAGCATCATGCGGGCAATCGTATATCCGTACTGTGCAATCTCGTCGGGCTGATTCGTCTGCGTCATAAACTGGCGAAGATAATTAATCGCCGTCCCCGTTCCCTGTCCGATATGATAGGCCCAGGCAAACTGAACTTTTTCATCGACGCTCCCATAACGCAAGACGAGCTGGCGAAGGGCATCGAGGCGTTTGATGGCGGCAGCACATAACCCCATATTGACGGCCATAACATGGGCAATATTTATCCCTATGGCGATCATCTTATGCGGACAGCCTTCATAATACTGATATGTGCGTTGATAGAGCTCAAGTAAAAGCGTGTCATTTCCCTGACGCGTATAAATATCAACGAGAATTTCCCTGAGCAGCGGATCATTGACCGAGGATCGTACACATAGGGCTGATAACTTCAAAACATCATCCAATTCAGGGGCATTTAAATGAATGATATAGAGCATTGCGACGTAAATGGGGGATGCAAAATGTTTTCGGACTTCGAGAAGGGCTTCGACAGCCACATTTGCTGTCATCGCCGTGCCAGTGCGAAGCATGTTATGCACTTCAACAACGTGCGGGAGTTCTTCCGACATATACGTTGAAGAAAGCCACATTTCTCGTCCGTCACGCTCTTTTTTGAAAAAAACGGCATCATCCGCATCTGCTTCCAGAGAAAATTCAATTTTGGAAACAGCCTTTTTCAATTGTTCTGAAGACGACTCGGACGAATGAATAGTCAACGACTGCGCATCCCTTTCTGCGAGAGCCTGTGACAATTCGGAAAGCTGTTGAGCGACTTCTTCTTTGGAATACTTTTTTTTGGGTTTGCTTATGCCGCCGGATGAAACGATCTGCCCTTCGGATGCAACAAAGTCGGAAGAAGCCGTCGTCACAACATCACCACAGGCATCGCCACCCCCTGACGCCACCTGATTCAAGCCCAGGCTCGATTTCAAGACGACTTTTGCCGGATCATTCGAGGCAGAAGAATTCAATGTATAGGCATCCATTGGAAGCAGGGAGGATTCCGACTGCGCATCTTCAAGACGAAGTTTTCCAATGGGCAGATTTTCCAAAAATGGATTTTCGTCACCAATAACCTGGTTGGACAGCGATACAAGATTGACACCAGAAACAGGCGAAGGCTGACTGTCTTTATGCGCTACCAGAGCATCGTCCTGCTCAATCTTTGGTCTCGACATTTCCCAACTCAAAAGCACATCCGCTGGCAAATCATCGGACGGCTGGGAAGCATCCGAAGACCAATCGATTTCATCGTTAAACAACCGTTTGGGACAAGAACAATTTGAATCATTCGGCGTTTTGGGATGCCGCCGAGCAATATGACAGGCTTGCTCACCTTCCGAAACATCAAACGCGTCGTTGAGTGCATTGACAAACGCGAGATCACCATCCATCCAGTCAAAAACATCGACCATCGGTGGCAGCTGTTCCTCTTGTGAACGGATCGAAAAAGTATCCTCGTCACTGTAAATAAAATATACATCCCCCGATTCGGAATAACACTTGAAACCGCCACCTTCGACACGTGGCATAGCATATCCGGCACTGATCAAAACACCGTCAAGCATAAGCCTGAAAAAATTGATCGAAAGACAGTTGTCCTTAAACTGCATCACTTCCGCTGGTTCGTTCAGACTCTCATTGAGGTATCTGTTGACGCACTCGATGAAATGATAAACGATATCCATCGTTTCTTCCTGTGCGACACCAAAGAGTGCTACACGATGCAAAAAAAGCTCAAGAACATTGTGATCCGGCCACTTATACTTCCAGTCAATGGCCAGGAGATAGGATTCGTACCTCGCCCGCCAGACCATTTCTTCATTAATGATAAAGCAGTTGGCCTCCAGAATCTTCGCGCTTCGGGCGTCACATTCATCGAGAATTCGAGCCATGTGTTGGTTCAGATAATCTCGCGTAAACACAAGATCCAACCGCTTGAGCGACCCCAATGACAAATCGTGTTCATTTTCACGTTCAATCGCAATGACGAGTTCACGAATGACAAATTGACTCGATACGGCGTAGCCACTCATGCAAAGACATCGTTGTCCATGAATAAAGCGCACTGAAAAGGGAAGACTATGCGGACTGGATGATCGTTTCATACTAACCTGACACACGTTGAAAATAACGCTATAAAATCAACGTGTTCGTTTATATCATTTTATAGACCATCGTGAAGCACAAAGCTGCATGAAGTGGAATGGCGTTGTTGTTTCGTCTACTGTCTTGGCAAATTTAAAACCGAAAACAATTTCCCCTTGCCAACCTACGCTCACGTACGCCATTTTTTTCGATGCGATAAGTTTGCACTTGTTTTCTCTTTTTATTTAATGGGAAGGGGGAAGTCTCC
>JAFOHE010000001.1 GCA_017421975.1 Pseudomonadota bacterium | reverse complement strand
ACATACGTAAACAATATAAACATGATGATTAGTTATCAACGAAAACCAAAGAAAACAACTATTTTGGGCATTGCTGTCTGAAAGTTATCGTCACTATTATCGAGAATCCAGGGTGCATACGGCTGTTTAAGGGCTATCGGCCTATGGCCGATACGCCCTTTTTTTTGAGTGCCTTTTCGCTACGCTCAATACGACACGCAAGGCTAACGCCATATTTTATTGATATTCGACGACATTTGCCCATGACAAGAGGAATTCACGTTCATCCTCGTGTCCCTTCACCGATTGTGAAGCCGCAACAATCGGCATCCATTTTTGTATAGAACGTTTTTTAATTTCCGTTTTGGCACAGAAGGTGTCGAGGTATTTGTCTGCGAGCGTTTTATTTTGAGCCAGGCAAAAGAGGAGATACGTGCGAGCCGCATCGGCTTCGGCATTCCCCTGTGTCACATGCGACCAATCGAGAATGTAAGGTTCTCCCGCTTTTGTTATCAAGATATTGGAGGGATTAAAATCGCCGTGGCACACGTGTTTTTCCTGTGGCATCCCATGGAGGCGCGTATGTAATTCATAGCGCGTCGTCGCATCAATATCGGCCTGAGAAATTTTACGTGTCATTTTAATTTTAAGATCATTGAGCAAAGGACACGTTTTATCGAGGACAGCACACTGAATTTCGACAAAGCGATCCAAATAATGTTTTTCGTCATTTGGATCTTCTTTCATCAATTGTTCGAGCGTTTTTCCCTCAATAAATTCAGAAATAATGGCCCATTTTCCTTCGACAAGCGTCACTTCAAGAATTTTAGGCACATGTAGTCCGATATCTTCGACACGCGCCTGATTCAAAGCTTCATTGAGGATATCCGCCTTAGAAAAGCCTTCATGAAACAATTTAATACAGCGGTCACCGTCACGATAGATCGTTTTATTCTTTCGCTCGGCAATGACAAGTTCTAAATTCGCAGCCATTCTTTCCTCCATTAAGCTTCAGCCGATTTTTGTGTACCATAATAAGCGTTAAGGTACATTTGTTTGATTTCGCCCATTAAAGGATAGCGCGGATTCGCGCCCGTACACTGATCATCAAACGCCTGTTCGGTCATATCATCGAGGCGTGCGAGGAAATCCGCTTCATCGGGGACATAATCGCGAATCGTCGGTTTGATGCCAATTTTTTCTTTTAGCGCATCGATGGCCTGTATCAGGCGTTCTAATTTATCTGTATCAGAAGTGCCGCCCAAGCCCAAGTAATCCGCGATTTCAGCGTATCTTGCGAGCGTGTGCGGATGATCGTATTGTGGGAAAGTCCCCATTTTGGTTGGCACTTCGGCGGCATTGAAGCGCAGAACCTCGTCGATCATGAGGGCATTGGCGACGCCGTGCGCAATATGGTGGAACGCGCCCAATTTGTGTGCCATGGAGTGGCAAACGCCAAGGAAAGCATTGGCGAAAGCCATGCCAGCCATTGTTGCAGCATTGGCCATTTTTTCGCGTGCGACAGGATCATTCACGCCATTTTGATATGCCCGCGGCAGATATTCGAAAATGATTTTGAGCGCTTTGAGTGCCAAACCATCGGTATAATCCGTCGCCATCATGGAAGCATAGGCTTCGAGCGCATGTGTAACGGCATCAATACCGGAAGCACTCGTCAATCCTTTCGGTGCCGTCATGTGGAAATCGGCATCAACGATGGCCATATTTGGCATCAATTCATAATCGGCGAGTGGATATTTAGTGCCAGATTTTTCATCTGTAATGACAGCAAACGGCGTCACTTCAGAGCCCGTCCCCGCGGACGTCGGAATTGCGATGAAATAAGCCTTCGTTCCCATTTTAGGGAAAGTGTAAATACGTTTTCTAATATCGGAGAAACGCATGGCCATATCCATGAAATCGGCCTCAGGGTGTTCATAGAGCACCCACATAATTTTTGCAGCATCCATCGCAGATCCGCCACCGAGTGCAATAATGACATCGGGTTCAAAAGCGGCCATCTGAGCGGCACCAGCCTTAGCGCAAGCGAGCGTGGGATCAGGCTCAACATCGAAGAAACAGGCGTGTTGAATACCCAAATCTTCACATTTTTTCGTAATCGGAGCCACGAATCCATTTTTATAGAGGAAATTGTCGGTAACGATAAAGGCTTTCTTTTTGCCGAGTACGTTTTTGAGTTCGTCAAGGGCAACGGGGAGACAACCTTTTTTGATATAGACTTTTTGAGGCGTACGGAACCACAACATATTTTCTCTTCTTTCAGCGACAGTTTTAATATTCAGCAAATGTTTGACACCGACATTTTCGGAAACGCTGTTACCGCCCCAGGAGCCGCATCCGAGCGTCATCGAAGGTGGCAGTTTAAAATTATATAAATCACCGATACCGCCATGAGACGAAGGTGTATTCACGAGAATACGGCATGTTTTCATGCGTTGTGCGAACTGAGCTATCTTTTCCTGTCCCGAAATGACATCAAGATAGATAGAAGAAGTGTGTCCATATCCGCCATCTGCGATGAGTTGTTCCGCTTTTGAGAAAGCATCGTCAAGATCAATTGCCTTATACATCGCGAGTACAGGCGATAATTTTTCGTGCGCGAATTCCTCACTCAAATCCACGGATTCGACTTCGCCGATGAGGATTTTAGTATTTTCCTGAACGTGGATACCGGATAATTCAGCGATACGCGTCGCAGACTGTCCAACGATTCTAGCGTTGAGAGCCCCATTGATGAGGATTGTTTTTCTGACCTTATCGAGTTCATCATCTGAGAGGATATGGCAGCCGCGTCGCACGAATTCATTTTTTACATTTTCATAAATGTTTTGATGAACGATGACGGATTGTTCGGAAGCGCAGATCATACCATTATCGAACGTTTTGGAATGAATAATAGAGTTGACAGCGAGGAGGACATCCGCCGTTTCGTCGATGATTGCGGGCGTGTTTCCGGCCCCGACGCCGATGGCAGGTTTTCCACTGGAATAGGCAGCCTTGACCATGCCAGGTCCACCTGTTGCAAGAATAATATCGGCTTCGCGCATTAACATATTTGTCATTTCGAGCGTTGGTACGTCAATCCAAGCGATAATATCTTCGGGTGCACCAGCCTTAATGGCAGCATCGAGGACAATTTTTGCAGCTTCGATCGTCGATTTTTTGGCTCTCGGATGAGGGCTTATGATGATGCCATTACGCGTTTTAAGTGCGAGTAACGACTTAAAGATAGCAGTCGAAGTTGGATTTGTCGTCGGAATGACAGCGCAAATCACGCCAATGGGTTCAGCAATACGTTTAATGCCGAAGGCCTTATCTTCTTCGATGACACCACACGTTTTAGCATCACGATAAGCGTTATAAATGTATTCCGAAGCGAAGTGATTCTTAATGACTTTATCTTCGACGATGCCCATGCCAGTCTCGCTCACAGCGAGTTTAGCGAGTGGAATACGTGCCTGATTGGCAGCCGTAGCAGCAGCGAGAAAGATTTGATCGACGCGTTCCTGGTCGAATTGTGCATAAGCAGCCTGTGCGCGTCTTACGCGGCTCAAGGCTTTTTCAAGTTTATCGATACCATCGACAATTTCGAATTGATTCATCTGAGCAATTTCTCCTTATCCAAACCATCTCCAGGGTACCTGGAAAAATGGAAAAAACAAACTGGAGAATTCGGTTTTTCCGATGTCAGACATGCTGTTTCATGGATAAACCGACATTCATTTATTGTTCCGCACCAAGACAGCGCAGAGGAAACAGCAGGTATCAGTGGACACCCACAGTGGTTATTATGAATAAAAGACGTATTCTGTCTACCAAAATGCGCAGGCCGTATTGCGAAGCAATAGGTCTGCGCCACAGGCCGTATTGCGAAGCAATAGGCCTGTGCCACAAGCCGTATTGCGAAGCAATAGGCTTGTCCCCAAGCGCATCTTATTCGATCAACATCCATTCCGGGAGATTATTCGCCCAAGCATAGATCAATCCGTGTCTGAGACCATAAGTCGTGAATCGCATCTGCTCGGGATGAAACGATTGAAGAAAGCGTACCAAAGCGGCGCCGATATCAGCAGTCGCGCGTTCATTTTGAGAAACATAATGGATATAATCTTCATCATAGTACAAATTGATATTTTGTATAGAATTTACACTTTTCATTTTTTGCAAACATTGAGCGTAGCAGCAGACAGTACTACCTGCCAATACAAATATTTTAGGTAAAGATGCGTACAAAGCATCATATAAAAGTTTATATTTATCATAAAACATTTCCAAAGAGAGCTGCTTCATAAAATCCTGTTTTCCGACAGCGATACAGAGCGGTGGCCGAGTCGAGAAGAGCCAGGAGAACTCAGTAGAGCCGCCTCCAAAATCGACGAGTAAAATAGAACTATGTTCAAATGGAAGAATTGCGGGGTCATTTTGGACACCTAATTTTTCGAAATTGGCCTCAACTTCATTTGATAAAATCGATAATTTGATGCCGCATTTATGATAAATTTTTTGAAGAAAATCCTGTTGATTTTGTGCACTTCTAAAAACCTGCGTACCGACACAAATGATATCATACGTCCATTGGTGCAATTCACAAAACGACTGAATTTGAGATTTCATATAAAGGATTATTTTTATAATTTCATCGAGATAAGGCTCAGAGATATTATAATTATTATCTAATCCTTTATGGAAGGTTTCAAAGCGTTCGAACTTAACCACGGCCATATCAGAACGCAAGGCGAGTGCATATTTAATGGCATTCGACCCGACATCAATGACAGCGAGAGCGGATGAATTCATAGCATTTTCACTAAAAAACCCAGCATAGCTGGGTTAAATAAAAGAATTATCGACCATAATTTGTTTTTGAAGTCGATTTTGGGAGGCTTGCAATTTTATGCTGACGTTCCGCCTCATGATGGCAAGCGTTATCACCTTGTTTACCACACACATACATGAGTGTTTTATAAGCAGGTGCATAAGAAGCGTTCATTTTTATGGCGAGTTCAGCGGCAGCGCGGGCGTTATTCCAATCTTCTTTTGTAGCCCAATATGTTGCGCGATTGGTTTCAATGATTTCGTTTGTTTGATTGAGGCTTGCAACTTTTTTGAATGCAGCCTCAGCCAAATCCATAGCGCCGTAGCAGACGTAAGCGGAGATAAGATTGGTGAGAATTTCGATATCATCGGGTGCGAGCACGAGTGCTTTATTATAGGCATCGGCGGCGCGTTCACAGTGTCCGAACATGCGTTCAGCATTACCGACATTCATCAAAGTATTTGGCGAATAATCGATACGCGTAGCCTCAATGAGATCGAGGATAGCAAAATTAGGCTTATTTGTTTTTGCGTAAGCGATTCCGCGCAAAGTCAAAGCGTAAGCCGACGGTCCTTCATTTTCGATGATGCCATTGAGCAAATCAATCGCCTTTACATAATTGAGTTCATACATCATCGATTCAGCCTGCACGAGGCGATCATAGGATGTGAGGCTCGATGAAGCCGTTTGAACATCTTGTTTTGCCGGGCAACCGAGCAAGCAGAAGGCAAACAAACAGAAAGAAAGAACCAAGAACAACTTATTGAACATACAGACTCCCAACATGCGAAGGGGGGCACATTGCCCACGTGATCTGTTTATCACATTCCCCATAAAACCGCAGAAAAAAAAGGTAGTTGGCCACAATAAATCGTGAACGCATTAGTGTTCGGCGCAACGCACGACCTCGAGCATTTCGCGCATGACGGGTGTCATTGGGACACGAAAAGACTGCATCCGCTGATCAGGCATCATACGGCGCAGATATTTATCATCAGGCGCGTGCCAATCGGAGTTTTTTCCCATAACAAAGTGGTCACCACGTTTAATGCCGAGCGATTCAGCGGGACTATGTGGTGCGACATCGAGAATGACATAAGCGGCCTGTGCCGGATCGAAGGCCCATCGGAATCCGGCATCATATTTTTGGATTTGATATTTTCGAAGACAGTATCCGCTTTTTGCGAGGATATATTCGAACGGGATGCGGGCATTTCCTGAGACATAGAGAGAGAAGAAGGGGGTGAAATCAAACTGACTATAACTTTCGAGTTGATTTTTCATCCATGCCACATTTTTGGGTTCATGCCAATCGGTCGTTTGCGCGAGAAAGGCCCAGAAGCCTTCGAGCGATAAACCTGTTTGATACTGCAGCCATTGCTGTTCGATCATCCAACTCAAGAAGAAGCCATCGAGATAAGGTTTATTTTGAATATTTTGGCGTTCATCGACTGACAATTGATAGACATCGACCATTTGATTCACGATATCGGAGAGGATTTCGAGATATTGTTTTTCGTGTATCAAGCCCAATGTCCGAATGGCTTTAAGCGCGAGGTACTGTGTTGTGCCTTCGACGAACCAAGTCATTTTTTGGTAATCGGCGCGTTCGAAATGGAGTTGTTCTCCATTAAACAAGTGGAAGAGTTCGTGAGCGATCAACCAACGTCTTTCAGCAGTATTGAGAACAGCCTTATGTCCCCACTGTAGCACGACGCCATTTGGGCGAGCAAAGCCGCTGGCATGTTGAAGATCGAAAGCATTTTCGAAAGCAAAAATCGAGATATGCGAAGGCATTTTTGCAGGCATCCATACCTGATAAATCCCCACGATCGCCAAAACATCTTTGAGGATGAGGGAAGCATAAGCGTCCATGTCAGATTCAATGGCAATGGATATATCGGTGGCTCCGGAGACTTCAATTCTTTTTAGCGCTCCGAACGCAAAGAAGCTGCGCGTGAGATCGAACGCACGGTTTACCAAGAACCGGACACCCTCCTGGTCTTGATACGCGCCATTATCGGGAATAGTCGTAAAGACCTTATCATTTTTGTTTTGAGAAACGATATCGATTTGCGTACAGGCGGAAGCATTTCTTTCGATAAAGAGCGTCTCACCAGGATAAGCGGCAAAATTATTTTTTAAAACGGGTGAGAGCGAACCAGCGACCCACAGATGGAAGTCATCGATAGGTTGAAGCAGGAGCGTATAATCGAAAACGACGGTATTTTCGGCGATATTGTCAGCGCACCCGAAGGCGTCAAACTCGATTTTTATATTTTGTTTTTCCGCATTAAAGATGCCATTGAGTGTAAATCGTTCGGCATAACGCTGTCCGAAAGCGGGGAGACAAATTTTTTCACGTGGCTGGATATGCTGAATTTTAGCATGAACATGCACACGATGCGATTGAGCGAGACGCGTTATCTGATAAACATCGGTGTTCACGCAATCGTGCAAGTATGTCTCAACATCCTTATGCATTTCAGCAGAAGGTGAGATTGAAGCAGAAGCGTCTACATCATTTATGAGAATTGTATTTTTATCAAGCGATTGTCCATTCAGGTTCGAAGCATGCAATAAAGGTGAACACGAGAAGGCGGAGTACGCGAAGAACGCAATCCAGAGCAATCGAACGAGCAGTTTGAACAAAGCAAGGGGCATGAGGAAAGAGCCGTCAGAGAAGCAGATCAGAAATCAGGAGAAACAGACCAGAAAAGCAAAAAGGGCAGGAAATTCCTGCCCTTTAAGCTACGTACAAGTACGTAATGGGTGTTAAAGATTAACCGATCTGGAGGTCTTCAACAACGAAGGTGATCTCTTCGGTAAGGACGTCATTGCCTTTACCATCGAGGGCACTGATCTTCCACTGTTTCGGCCAGCAGTTGTAGAGGTTCCAGGTGCGGATGTCGTTGTTGGCATTGTCGCGGAGGACGATGGAGATGTCTTTGCGATCATATTTGCCTTCACGGGCATCTTTCCACCAGTTCTGGAGGTCGGCCGTAACAATGTAACCTTTCTTGAGGGTGACATCGCCGAATTTGGCGCGGCCGGGACGTTTACGGAGGGTCAAATCATCGCCATCCTGGAATTCGATGACTTCGAGTTCAGCATTGATACCATCAACGCCTTTGAAGTAACCAGCGGTGACACCGTTGATTTCAACGCGGAAGTTGTAAGCACCAACATGATCGAGATCTGTACGACGACTAGGCATTTTTTTTCTCCTTATAAGTAGCGCCATTTCCTCAACCATTGAGTAATCTGGCTAACACCCTATGTTCCCCCAACACCGGAATTGGCATTGGGGCAACGACTTAAAAAATCGAATTATTCGGAAACATCGCCGCCGGCGGCCATCTGACCGATACGGAAGATGACGAATTCAGCGGGTTTCGTGGGGCAGATACCAACTTCGCAAACGAGCTGGCCGGCATCAATAACCTCGGGGGGATTGGTTTCTTCGTCGCATTTAACATAGAAGGCCTGTTCCGGGGTCTGACCGAGGAAGGCACCGGTACGCCAAACGCGGAGAAGGAAGGCGGTAATGGTACGTTCAACACGTTTCCAGAGGCGGTTGTCGTTCGGTTCGAAGACGACCCACTGGGTACCATTTTCAATGGACTGTTCAACCATGTTGAAGAGACGACGGACGTTGATGTAACGCCACGAAGGATCGCTTGAGAGTGTACGGGCACCCCAAACGCGGATACCGCGATTGCGGAAGAAGCGGATGCAGTTGATGCCTTTCGGGTTGAGGATATCCTGTTCACCCTTGGTGACATTGTATTTCAAGCCGAGGGCACCGCGAACGAGTTCGTTAGCAGGAGCTTTGTGAACACCACGCTCTGTATCGCTACGAGCATAGATACCAGCCATGTAACCAGAAGGCGGCTGATAGATGTTACCTTTCTGGGGATCATAAACTTCAACCCACGGGAAGTAGTATGCACCATACTTGGAATCACGCGGTTTCGGGAGACGATCGACACCACCTTTTTCGATGGTTTCGGGGCTGTCGAGGATAGCGAAACGATATTTCATGTTTTCGCAGTGGCTGAGGAGAGCATCCTGAATAGCAGGATCCGTCTGACCAGGAGCGCAAACGAGAGAAATGTCATCGATTTCTTCGAGGAGTTTGAGACCCGAACGTGCACCAGGGCCATTATCCTTACCGATGTAGAGAGCAGCTTTGCTGGCGATTTTTTCGCCATCAGGATCAACGCTCGTCTCGGGATCGAACTGACCAACGTTCACAACATAGCAACGGCCGCCGCCATTGTTAAAGAAACCATAAACAGCATGAGCAAGATACTCACTGTTCTGGAAATCACCAAAATTCTTCGTAAACTGGCTCCAGTTTGTGCAAAGGATCGGCTCGTTCACCGGCCCTACTGAACACTCACCCAAAAATGCCAATGTGTTTGTGCCAGCCGCTTCGATAGGCTTGGTACCACGGTCAACTTCTTCAACATAAACACCAGGTGACAAATACGTCGATGCCATGAGATCTCCTGCTTCCTTCCGGTGAATTAACACTGGGTTGATAATTAACAGAGGACCATCCTCTGTTATTTGGTCTATAATCAGATGCACTATGCATCCAAACTCTCATCGTTATTATCTGCGTCTACCCTGCCCTGAAAGCGACACTGACCTTCCAAACGTCCGGTGAACCGGATCACTTCTTCGATCACTGTCGAGGTAAGTCCACACACAGAATTGTGCAGCTGGCCTTACTTTCTCTCCCATGCTTCTCCAAAACGACATCGTCTCCTCATATCCGAACTTCGGCTCTTCTACGGGTCGTATCGCTATCGTTTCACGCTGTCTAAATGAATATCCTTGTAAAAGACCCTCGCCAATTTCAGGATGTTCATAAAACACCTTAATGGCTAACGCAAGAAGTACATGTTCTTCTTGTGGTGTTTTTCCCCATGCTGAAACGACATAATATAGTTTCAACAAAAGAGATGGATCCACAGAATACTCAACGACCTCGCCTGAATCCTCATTCACACTCATGAGCTTTTGCCCACGTTCGCGAACGATTGGATCTACGCAAACCGCACTCAGAAAAAGCGATAAGGCTGGCAGCTTTTTAATATTCTCTTCCGTCGGTATCGTCGTATACAGCTCAACATCTTTGTAACCTGCATTTTTAAGGCTGGTCTCAAGGAGTTTCTGCAACGTCGTACTTACGTCTCTGATTATCTCAAACTGACCCACTTCAATTTTCCTTTCTAATGGTTGTTTCCCATTGAGGATTCGCTCTTCTTAAGCACGTGATTTGAGTAACACCTTCAATCCTAATCTGTCAACGTTTTTCACCGGAGAACTCTTTTTTTTGTTCCCACTTGCGAGCCGCTTTCAACCTGTTCGTGATTGCCGCTCGTGCCACTATATATTGCACCTTGTATGCCATGCCGACTTTTTTGTGATTTTTTTTATCTTTATTTTTCTTTTCCTTACACTGCTTCACTTTGCGAGAACTTTTCATGTGTGACAAATCTGGATTCATATCAACTGGGACTATTATCCCCATATTGTTTACACCATTTTTTGTGGGTCATTTGTCACCACTTGGGTTCATAAGACCCCACTTTTTTCGCTCTCTCTTTTCCTTTTTTTCTGTTCCATTCAACCAAGCCATTTTAATTTTTTCTTCATTGTCCTTTTTTGTCCCCACATTTTGTCCGCCTTTTTCTCATCATTTTTGGTGACTTTGCTTCTGATTTCCACAGTTTTTTTTTGCATTTTTTCTAATCGTTGAAGCGCATGTATCATCGTAAACCCTTACTGTACATTGCTTTTCGTTATAATTCTGCGCAGTGTTCGTCGTCTGAAGGACAAAAATCCGTGCGCTTTTTCAATTTTTTCGCTCAAAATCTCGTCTGCAATCCTAGACACTTTTTCGGACGTTTATGGCATGTTGCGTGAATTTTTAACGAACGGCATTGGCGTTCCACGTCTAACATCCAACAAAAAAACCGCCACGAATGAAACGTGACGGTTTTTCTTCTTCATGCGCCTACACGACAAATGCGTAGTGCCAGGATAATTAATGATGATGTTGATGATGCTCGTGAACTTCGTCAGGAAGCTGCTTTGCTGCTCCGCGTATCTCCTCTTCGCTCATGGCGGGGCGCGAGGTAATGCTCATAGCGTAGTCGATGGTCGCAGGCTGACCATCCTTCGGGGTTGGAAAACGGAATTTTTTTACCGCTTCATCAATGCATTTGGCAAATGTCTGATTTTCAATTGCAGGATCAAAGGTGATGGCATTAATTTTCCCTGATGCGTCGAGGGAAATGCGCACATCGCTTTCAACGATGAGTTTATTATCCTCAACGTAAGCATTGGTATAACAGAGGCGAATTTCCGGCTTTCCATAGAGGACGGCACGTTCGGCATCCGCCGCAGAAATGTTTGCGGAAACGGATTTGACGTTAATACGCTGTTCGACGCGGGGCGCATATTCCGCCACTTTGCGCACCGTATCAAGTGCCTTTTGGTGCTCCGGCTTGTTGTAATCTACCAACTGTGGCTGCGCTGAAGGCACTGGCTCTGATGCTGGCTTTTGTGTTGAAGACGGTTCTGTCGCTTTTCCTTGGCAAGCTGTGATCATGCCAGCGGCAAATAGAAGACTAAGGCCTATTGTCAGTATTTTTTTCATTAGAGACTCCTCATGAAGACAAATGACCCCACCTCCGAGGTCGGCATGAATCCCACCTGATGTGAGGCTAAAAATCGTGGGGAAGCACCTGCGCTGCCCGATCACGATGCGTGAAGATCATCCTTATATATGATATAGACACACATGTCTCATGCATTTTCACCCCCTGTGGATGCAGATGACATTCAGAGCTCGCTTATCATTAATATTAGATGATGACCAAATAGAGATTAATATTAGATGATGACCGAATAGAGATTACCGAGGTGACATGAATATCGATACGATATCACGCAGTACAGCAAAAACGCATCTCCATGCTTTCTTAACAACACGTGACTGTGCAGCTATTTCTGGTTTTAACAAAGATTTGTTTTCCATCTTATGGACTACCATGGCGACGCGGCTTCAAGCTGACGGAACAGGCTATTACCTTGTCGTTGCTCTCGACGCCTATCGCATGCAAAGGCTCACTTCGATGCGTGAGAATCATCTTGCAGCGACGGATGAATCGGTGCGCCGTGGCATCCGCATCACGACTTGCCATCAGATCGACATAGCCTATATCCACCACGCGGGAAGCGGACATCTTTCCGATTTAAAAGCAACCTTTGAAAAATGCCTGGGGATTCTCCTCTTTCTTTCGGAAGAAGATCTCGGCAGCACAGGTCTCGCCTATTGGGAATGGGTTCAGGCATGTGAAATTGGTCATTCCCCAACAGTCTATTATATTGTGCCAGGCACCAAGCCGAGTGATCGCATGCAGATGTGGCTCACCAAACACGGGGTCAAGAGTCTCCACTATTTCTCCGCCGTGGATGCAGCCACACCTTTTTCTGCCGCATCCGCCAGCGATTCGATTTCCTCGCCTACCGCACCATCCGAAGACAATGTGCCGCCGGTCAAGCTCATCTATGCGCCGCTGTCCAAATGCCGATCATTCTCATCCCATGCCATTTTTTCACATCATCAGATATGCCATCTCAATCAGGCTGCGGAAATCATTCATCGACGTGGTGGAACTACGCACGCTTACTTTATTGCCGGCGACGCACGCGGAAAGTTTGTTCCATCCGACACGGCGCTTTGCTGTCATCCAGAAGTGGATGACCCTCCCGTCTTTTCCTGGCATAAGCATTATGTCATTGCCCCTGCCTCTCGAAATGACTTCTGCGCCAGTATCCATGCCATCAAGGCCGATGAACACCACATCCTAAGCCACACGCCAGAATCCCTGCTTGCCTCGTATGCCATGCTTACGCACAGTGATAACGCCGACGATCTGGATGCGCTCGCACCAGGCCATTTGTCCCGCGCACTCGTAGGCACGTATATGCTCTATACGCGCCTCTATTTTGGCCTTCCGCTTCCCACGGCACTGACGCCAGAGCTGGGGCATTTTATCCCACCTCTCATCAATGCGCTTCTCTGTTATTGGCGTCTTGCCGGAATCACTGCCCCCATGCCTTCCGGTTGCCAGGGGCTCACCGCCGAAAGCATGCAGCTTTTCTCAAATCCCAATGATCTCCTTAGTTGCGGCGGTCAGTGGCTACATTCAAACAACATCCTCTGTTTGCTTCCCAACGATACACCCTTGGGCTTCGCAAACGAGTTGCTGACTCGATGGACGCGCAACGGCACGCTGACCTTCGGCAACGCCTTCTTCCAACTGGCACTTCCCGAAAGATCCGCCATGGGGACAAATATCCTCATGGCAAACGACGCGCCTATCATCGACACATGGCTCGATGCCACGGATGCCATGCTTTCCTTCGATGAAGCCCAGGCTATACGCGAAGCCATACGCAACGCTGATAAGCGCAACGACGTCGCCACAGACACCAAAGCCTCCACTTGCATCAATGGGTTATGCGATGCCTGCGCTGACATCGTTTCGTCCACGGAATATGTGGCCGAGTGCTGCGGAAACAGCGTCAAATGGTGGACCTTTGGTGGTGCAATGCTCAATGCTGTGTTGGCAACCTTGCTTAGAAGCGACCAAGACGTCCTTTGCGTTGCATTCGGAAACTGCGCCATTCAAATGACCCTCAAAAACGACGACGATACTGAAAAACGTGCTTCTGCCATCATCAAAAAAGCACTCGCTTATGCCTCGACAACAAGCGACAACGACGCGGATCGACTCACGCACCTCTGGTTCTGGCCCATCTCTTCCCAGCGTTGGCTACAACTCCTCGGCGCCAAATGGCAACGCGGTTACATTCGCCACGTCATTTCCAAATTTGCGCAAAAAATGATGTCCATTACGCCAACCCATTGCTTACAAACCGATGCATTTCACACGCTCATGGAGACAACCATGCCCATTCAGCCCCCCCCTGATGCCAAGCTTCTTCACGCTTCCACACACAAAGCGCACACCCCCGAAGCTGTGACAAATAAACATGCCTGTGAGAACACTGATGCCCCAATCCACACTGACACGCACGATGACACAACCGCCGCTTCATCAAACTTCCTTTATTACAAACTTGAACGCGGTGACGGCTCACAAATGCATACGCGCCTACCCTGGTTCATCATACGTAATGATGATGACCTCGGTACCGCCATCAATCACATCTTGCGCGAACCCTTTATCGGCCTCGATGTCGAGACGACGCTCTTCGATCACAAATTATGCCTCGTCCAGATCGGCTGCCACGACCGAACGTTCCTCATCGACCCCTTCTGCGTCGATGTCCGCGCTCTCGACATCGTCTTCGCTAACCCTAACATCGTCAAAATCATTCATAATAAATCCTTTGAATGTAACGTCCTCGGCAAACTTGGGCTGCCCATCTACAATATCGTCGATACGCTCAACGTCAGCCGAAAACTCCATCCAAAAGAAAAATGTCATAAGCTTATGGAAGTCTGCAGGCGCGAATTCAATTACACCATGGACAAAACAAATCAGCAATCACGCTGGGAAAAACGCCCTCTGAGCGCCGATCAGCTTGAATACGCCGCGCTCGACGCCGAAATCATGATCCACCTCTATTGCCATTTTTTTGGTACGCCAAAGTAACCTGCCATGACGACACAAAACATTTCCAACCGCAAAGATGCGCATCTTTCACGCTGCCTTTTGCCCGACATGCGCGGCTCCGGCTCCACCCTCCCAAACATCCATCTCCCTTATGAAGCCGATTTCCCCATTTCAGACACGGCACTCGACACCAGCACAAGCATCGCCGACCGACAACTCGCCTTTCCGCTCATCATCGGTTGCATGACTGGCGGCACACCCGCTGCCACCGAGTTTAACGAGACGCTTCGACAAATCGCCGGCGAATTCGGCATTGGTTTGGGCTTAGGTTCCATCCGCGCATGCCTGGAAAACGCCGCGCTCCTTCCCACCTACGGCACCACTTCCACACACTGGCTCTTCGGAAACATCGGCATCAGCGAAATCATGCACGAACGACACACGCCCGATACTGTCCGAGCCATGCTTCAAAAACTCGGCTGCCACGGCCTGTATATTCATTTTAATATGATCCAGGAATGGCTCCAACCCGAAGGCGACCACGACCTCTACACCGACCTCGATATTCTCAACCGCTTTATCAACCACCTCGATATGCCCGTCATTCTCAAGGAAGTGGGGAGCGGTATCGGCGGCAAATGTGCCCAACGCCTCGCAAAACTCAACATTCGCGGCATCGAAACAGCTTCACAAAACGGCACCTCATGGATACGCATCGAAGCCTCGCGCCGCTCACCCACCCTCGACCCTCTCTTCACGCACGCTCTCGATCAAATCGGCATTCCCCTCGAACGTGCCATCCGCGACTGCCGTCAGGCACTCGGCAAACGCACTGTCATCGCTTCGGGCGGCATTGAAGATCCGCTCACACTCGTCAAATGTCTCGCTTGTGGCGCCGATGCCGTCAGCATCGCTCAACCCATCTACGCCGCTTACAAATCCGGTGGCACACAGGCTGCCAGACGCTGGATACATGACCTCATTCAAACATCACGACTCATCTGGCGAAGCACTGGTTCCAAAAATATTTCGACCCTCAGACAAGTCATTCTTTGATGCAACCAGCTCCACTAAATACATAATAGATATTCAATATATATATAATAGATATTCAATATATATTTGTATTTGAAGGGGGAAGTCTCCCCCTACGCGGCTATTTATTATGCAGGGACTTCCCATAGAACGTCCCTGCATAATAAATACGCCGCTACCCCCTCTGCGGGGCGCGCCCCGCAACACCCCCAATGATACTTTTTCTATGCAATCATGACATCATCGTAACGCTTTTTAATTAGCACAAATTTCACACACAATCGAAACGTTTCTGCTATACTATTCTCCAGAACGATGGCTCATGATGCAAAAAGAGGTCATTCGATGTCGCAGATCAACCGTGAATACAATGTGATCATCGAGATCAAAAGTATAATTCTCTCGAAATACAATGAACGCGACATGAAGATTTCGTCAACAAATGAACGCGACATGAAGATTTCGTCAACAAAGAACCAAACGTCAACATCGTCGAAATGGAGGACGAGGCACGCTTCGGAGACATTTCCTAAGCGCGATCGCGCCGCGTGGCGTATTGAGCCAGAGTGACGTTCTCGTCACACGGCGAAATAGCCACGCGAAAAGAGGGCGTATTTGCCAAGAAAAAGGACGTGCGAACCGCACGCCCCTTTTTTTGGCAAATAGCCCAACCAAAGCGGCGTATGCGCAACGCACATAGCCGCGCCAGTGAGCCGTATGTGCCAAAGGCACATAGGCGAACAATCGAAATATGTACATCCAGACCATTTCGATATAGTAAAACAAAATCGACGTCAAATCGTCGTTCACTTTAAGACACAAAAGGAATCCTTATGGCTGAAAATATGAACCCCAAAAAACAAAGTAAAATCCTCGTTATCGGTCACCGCAATCCTGACACCGATTCCATCTGCTCGGCCATTTGTCTGTCGAGGCTAAAACAAGCGCAAGGAGACAATGATTATGAACCCTGTCATGCAGACAACATCAATCCCGAAACGCAGTTTGTCCTCGATTACTTTGGCGTCGAAGCGCCGCGAAAAATTGACAACGTCAGGACACAGGTTAAAGACATCGCATTTCGAAAACTGTCCGGCGTCTCACACGGCATTTCCCTCAAGACAGCATGGAGCCTCATGCAGGAAAACGCGGCGGTCACGCTCCCTGTCGTCACAGACGACGGCATGCTCGAAGGCGTCATCACCATCGGCGATATCACCAAATCCTATATGAATCTCTATGACAGCAGCATTATTTCAAAAGCCTGCACAAAATACTCCAATATTATTGAAACGCTCGACGGCAAAATCGTCATTGGCGACGCCGAACGCGTTTTCGATTCAGGCAAAGTTCTCATCGCCGCGGCTAATCCCGATATGATGGAAAATTATATCGAAAAAAATGACCTCGTCATTCTGGGTAACCGCTATGAATCCCAGTTGTGCGCCATCGAAATGGAAGCAGGTTGCATCATCGTCTGCGACGGCGCAAGCGTCTCCCTGACCATACGAAAACTCGCCACCGAACGCGGATGTACCGTCATTACGACGCCTTACGACACCTATACAACGGCGCGTCTCATCAATCAGGCCATGCCGGTGCGCCATTTTATGACCATCGACAACATCATCACATTCACTGAAGATGATTTTCTCGACGAAATACAGGAAATCATGGCAAGCAAACGCCATCGGGATTTTCCAATTCTCGACGCCGATGGCAGATATGTCGGACTTATTTCTCGAAGGAATCTCCTCGGCGCCAAGGGCAAACGCGTCGTCCTCGTCGATCACAATGAAAAATCACAGGCCATCACGGGCATTGAGACGGCAGACATACGCGCCATCATCGACCATCACCGCCTCGGCACAATCGAAACCATGCAGCCCGTCTTTTTCAGGAACCAACCCCTCGGCTGCACCGCCACCATCATTCGTCAAATGTACGCCGAAGCCGGTATCGAAATTGACAGGACAACCGCCGGACTACTGTGCAGCGCCATTATTTCGGATACGCTCCTGTTCAGATCCCCCACATGTACACCTGTTGACAAAAAAACTGCGCTTGAGCTCGCCGATATCGCCAATATCAATATCGAGGACTATGCAAAAAAAATGTTCGCCGCTGCAAGCAACCTCAAAGGAAAATCCGATCAGGATATCTTTTATCAGGATTTTAAACGCTTCTCCGTCGGCAAAAAGCTCTTCTGTATCGGTCAGATCACCTCGCTCGACGCGGATGAACTCGATGCGCTCAAACCGCGTATGCTCAGCTACGCAGAAACTGCAAAAGCCTACCATAAAGTCGATATGATGTTCTTCATGCTCACAAACATTCTCACGGAATCGACAGATCTAATCTGCATAGGCACGGGGGCAGAACAACTCGTTCAGGCGGCTTTCAGACTCAATGAAAAAGCATCCGAAATACGAGATGGCATTGTAAAGCTTCCTGGCGTCGTCTCTCGTAAAAAACAACTCGCTCCCGTCATCATGATGGCACTACAACAATAATATGAAAAAGCATTGGGCTTGGGTCATTCCCCCCCCCACTTCCCTTCCCACACACTGGTTCATCGTTTATATAACCCTCGATTTACGCCTGACGAGCTGCATTATGCCATACAACAAAGTCATTTATCCTTTCATTTTTATCTGCATCGCCGCCTTGTTCATTTTTGGATGTACACAGCAACAAAAAGTTCAGCCTTCTGAGGCTCAAACGCCTCCCCAAACACAGTCCACGCCACAACCGGCGCAGTCATCCCCCTCGTCCACAACCAGCGTAACGAATAATGGAGATTCCAACATGCAAAATACACAACGGGATGCCTTTGGCTATGAAATGGATGTATTTCAAACCCCATCGGGAAAAAACATTACCTTCCATGCAATCAAACACGGAAGCATTCGCGTGGAATTCGATAACCTTGAATTTGAAATAGACCCCGTCATCAATTTAAACGACAAAAAGACAGATTATCAGGCTTTTCCAGATGCTGACTATATTCTGGTCACGCATGAACATTTCGATCATCTGGATCCTGAAGCCATACAGGCCCTTGAAAAACAAAATACCGAAATCATTACAAACGCCGCATGCGCTGAAAAACTGGGCCGCGGTACCGTCATGGCCAATGGTGACAAGCGCGTGCTTCGGGAAAATATACACCTTGAAGCCGTGCCAGCGTACAATACGACGCCTGGTCGCGAAAAATACCATCCACGCGGACGAGATAATGGCTTTATTCTCACCATAGATGGATTTAGAATATATATTGCAGGCGATACTGAAGATATACCGGAAATGGAAGGAATAAAGAATATTGATGTCGCCTTTTTGCCTTGCAACCAACCGTTTACCATGACGCCGGCGCAACTTGTTCACGCCACATCGATGATTCAGCCAAAAGTCGTTTTTCCCTATCACTACGGCGATACTTCCATGGATGAACTCAAATCACTTCTTACAAATACCCCTTCTGAACTGAGAATCAGGCAGTATCAGTAACGCCATTCTCTGCCTTGACTTTTCAAATGATAAAAGCAATAAAACTTCGGATTTCGGAGGTGCCGAAATCTGAAGACGTCTCCATGAGGTAAATATGAAACGATTCAAATGCTGTTTTCTTGGTCTGGTAATGCTCATCGCTGTTGGTTGTGATGACAGTTCATCCTCAGACAATGACGATGTCTGCACAAAAAATACGTGTGTCAACAGCACGACACTCAATGTTTGCAATGACGGTACACCTCAAGCAGAGCGATGCCCGGAAAATGAAATTTGCAACATCGATCAATGCGAACCCTTACAATTGGATAATTGTAAGGTCAATATTTGCAAAAATAATGAAACACTCATGGTATGTACCGATGGTACATACCACGAAGAAAATTGTGGCCCAAACAAAGTGTGCAATGTCGATCAATGTACACCCATCACTGATTCGCAGACGTGTTCCGCCAATGAATGTAAAAATTCAACCACACAAAAAGTCTGCTCGGAAGGCGTTTTTGTCGAACGTCCCTGCGGTGAAAATGAGGTCTGTTCGAATGGCGACTGTATTGCCGATCCAAATAAATGCACAGCCCACATCTGCACAGAAGAGATGTCCAATACCTATCATGCCTGCGTCAATGGCAATGTCAGCGCTGAACTTAGCCAGTGTGCTGAAGGCACGGCATGTCTGTATGGCAGTTGCGTCGCCAATTTTGAAGAAGGCGCAAATTGCAATGATGAAGAAGGTGTCGGCTACTGTACTGCTGACAAGCAACATGCTGTCGTTTGTAACGCAAAGAACAAACTTGCGATCTGGACGTGCGCTGACGAATGTCTCATGAATGGCAACATCGTGGATTGTCCCAAAACCCCGCGTCCCAAACCACACGAATGTGAAAAGGATTATCGCGCTGAATGTATCAACAATAATGCACAAGTGAAAGTCTGTGTCGATTATCAGCTCGTGACATGGGACTGCTATGGGAACACCTGCTCCGTCGATGATAATAACACGATTTATTGTCCCAGAACTGCCGGTCTCGCTGGCCTCGGCGGTTTGGAGTCCGGCGGTACATACGGAGATGAATGTAACGTTAAAAAGTATCAGGAAGCCTGCATCGATAATTATTATGCACGCATTTGTGACAAAGACGGCATCGTTCGTATCAAACCAGCTGGAGATTGTAAAACATCAGCTTCAAACCCGCTCAAAGTAGAATACACGATGGCTGCCGACTGCGATGCAAGCGATTATATGCCGTTCTGCATTAATGATGGCAAAGCCATCGGCTTCTGTGCATACGACAATGACCTCAGCACCGAAATCTATAAAGCTGCCCAATGTCCTTCCTGCCAATCACAGGAAGATGCAAATCACTGTATGCTTCTCTAGTTCAAAAAAAGACCGCTGAAATCATCCTTTCAGCGGTCTTTATACGATTTATACACCTGACTGACGATTCTTCTGCCAGGGTTTGTCGTCACCAGGTGCCTTAAAATTATAAATGGGTTTAATGACTTTCATAATATCGACTGTCGGTTGGATATTATCGATAATATCATTCATTGACTTATATACCATCGGCGCTTCATCAATCGTATCCATATTGACTGTCGTTGTATAAATACCTTCCATCGATTGCTTGAAATCTTCGATTTTGAGATCGTGTTTTGCCTGTGTCCGACTCAAAATGCGTCCGGCACCATGCGGCGCAGACTCGTTCCAGTCCGCATTGCCAAGTCCTTTGCATATTAAACTGCCATCGCGCATGTTCATGGGAATGAGAAGCGTTTCGTCTTTTTTGGCTGAAACTGCACCTTTTCTTAAAATCATATTGTCTACATCAATGTAATTATGAATCGTCGTAAACGATTCCTTCGGCATCCATTTCATCAGACGCATGATCAGACTTGCCATCGCCTTGCGATTCAAATCTGCATACTGCTGAATGATACGCATATCATGGATGTAATCATTAAAATTATCACCTTCGACATAAGCCAATTCCTTTGGAATTTCGCATGTAAAAGTCTTTTTCCGTTTTTCTATTTCTTTTTGTATGCCCTTCTGTTTCTTTTCACTTTTCATGCGCTCAATGAGTTCAGCAATATCATTTTGTGAATTATGATTCAGCGCCAGCCAGGCAAGATTCTGATAATAATTGGCAGCCTGTAACCCCAGGTAACGACTTCCAGAATGTATCACGAGGTAAAGATTCCCCTCATCATCTTTGTCAATTTCAATAAAATGATTTCCGCCACCTAAGGAACCAATCGCCAAAATAGCACGAAGTTCGTTAATGTGCCTGAAACATTTAAGTTCATTCAGATCGATGTCATAACTAAATGCATGGCGCTTATCGCGTACAGCAAAACCAAACGGAATGTGATCGCGAATCACTTTATCCAAAGCATCAAAATCGACGCTTTTGGCATCAATCATCGTCGTCAACATACCGCAACCGATATCGACACCAACGAGGTTCGGAACAACCTTATCTGTAATCGTCATGGTTGTGCCAATCGTACACCCAGCTCCCGCATGGACATCCGGCATCATTCTGATTTTTGATCCTTTCACGAATGTCTGATCACAGAGCGTGCGAATCTGCTCAATACTTTTGTCATCCACAACAGAAGTAAAAATCTTTGCCGAATTAAAATTCCCCTGAACTTCCTGCATAGCAAGCCCTCCTTCGATGTCATCTAAATCACACCGAACATGCATAGCATCGCAGGAAGACGTCATCCACCAAATCTGGGTGCAGACGTTCCCACATGGGTAAAAAATGGGCAAAAAAAAAGCCGGCGACGTTCTACTCTCCCACGCAGTCACCCACGCAGTACCATCGACGCAAAAGAGCTTAACTTCCGAGTTCGGGATGGGATCGGGTGTGGCCTCTTCGCTAATATCACCGGCAAGATTGT
>JAFOHE010000228.1 GCA_017421975.1 Pseudomonadota bacterium | reverse complement strand
GAGTTTCCCGGGAAAACAACGCGCTTAGAAATGCGTGATCCGGGATCGTCCGATAAAGAACCCCATCAGCAAAAACGACCAGTTTATCCTCCTCCGACAAAAAGGCGATCTCTTGCTCATCCAGCAAGATTGGAAGCAGTTGATCACATGCCAATTCTGTGATTTCCACTTGAATTCCAACATCTTCCTTTTTGCTTTGTAAGCCAAATCGGTCAATGAATTTCTCAAACTCCAGATGCGTCAGCAAGGAGAAGAGTTCTTCCTCATGATAGTTCTGAATTTGAAGATCTTCAATCGACACATCGATATCCATGTCTGTTTTGATCGTCATCAATTCACGGGACAGAAACGCACTTTCTTTCCCCGCTTCCAATTTTTTGCGTTGAGCCGGCTTAATAGACGGATCATCCAGATTCTCATAAACCTTCTCAAGAGAGCCGAATTTCGCAATCAGAGCCGAAGCTCCTTTTTCGCCAATGCCCGCCACACCGGGAACGTTATCCGACGAGTCGCCCATAATGGCTTTTACGTCGATAAGTTGCATGGGAGCTACTCCATACTTGTCCATAACCTGTTGTATGCCGTAGCTGACGCTGTCACTGCCCGAGCGCGTACTGACAGAAAGCAATACTTTTGTCTTGTCGTTGACCAATTGCAGACTGTCCCGATCTCCTGTTACGATCACGCATTCGACATCCGGAAATTTACGAGTAAGCGTGCCGATTATATCGTCACCCTCAAATCCGGGGTACTCCAGCCGTCGAATCGACATGGCATCCAAAAGCTTCTTGGCTATCGGAATCTGACCGGCCAACTCGGGCGCCATTGCTTTTCTCTGCGCCTTATATCCGTCATACATGTGATGGCGAAACGTTTTTTCTTTTACGTCAAAAGCCGCAACCATGCAATCCGGTTTTTCGTCCTGTATCAATTTGAGCAGAATACTCAAAAAACCGTAGATAGCATTTGTCGGCTCACCCGCCTTAGTCGTTAACGGCGGCATGCCGAAAAAAGCACGATTCAATATGCTGTTAGAATCCAGAATCATCAGTTTCATAGCATTACCTACACTTACCTATATCTTTTTGATATGTATTATGTTATTATATCATTAGTGTAACAATCTTTCAATCATAATTCCAGGAAAAACTCGTCGACACATCAACTTTTTTGTAACTATTTTGAAACTTTTTTGAAATACTTCTTTCATTTTCTAAAAGAATAGTGTATAATAAATAAGTTATTAGGTAATTGAGGTATATACATATGGAAAATCTTAATGGAAAACGGTTGGCGATCGGCATAAATCCGGTTGGAGAATTGCTTCGCAGTGAGAATCCGGTAGACCGAATCTATGTCAGTAAAAACCGTTCTGCTCCACAGATCGCCCGTTTAATAGACAAGGCTAAAAAGAAGAACATTCCCGTCATCATGTCCGATAACGTGCGCATGGACAAGTTGTGCGAAGGTGCCAATCATCAGGGCATTATCGCGGTTTGTGCGGAAATCGCCTACTGTGATGTTGATGATATCTTAGCGTTAGCGCACTCCCGAAATGAAAAACCCTTCGTAATTATTCTTGACGAATTAAAGGATCCGCACAATTTTGGTGCCATTATCCGCAGCGCAGATGGTGCCGGTGCCCATGGTATTATTGTTGCCAAGCGTGGAAATGCCCCCTTGTCGGAAACTGTTTCCAAAACGTCAGCCGGCGCGTTGGAATATGCAAAGATTGCCCGCGTGTCCAATTTAGCCACTACGATTGAAGAGTTAAAGAAAAAAGGT
>JAFOHE010000227.1 GCA_017421975.1 Pseudomonadota bacterium | reverse complement strand
TATATTGCGATGGAATTGTTGACAGGACGTACGCTTTTTGACACGCTCCGTCGCGGCGCGCCGCGCCTCGATCTGATTATCCAGTGGTTCGTTGAGATAAGTGATGCTCTTGGGGCAGCGCACAAAAAGGGTATTTACCACCGTGACCTCAAACCGGAGAATATTTTTATCGTTCCGGATGAAAATGGCAAGAACCATGCGCGTATTCTTGACTTCGGCTTTGCGCGTTTGCAGGGTGCGGCAAAAAAATTGACGCTTGCCGGCGTTGCTTTCGGTACGCCGCATTATATGAGCCCTGAACAGGCCATGGGTATGGATGAAATCACGGCTGCCGTTGATATTTATGCCTTAGGTATCATGCTTTTCCAGACGATCACGGGACATGTGCCATATGACAGTGCAACGGGTTCCCCGATGGAAGTCATGTATGCACAGGTGCATGAGCCGACACCGCCGATTACGCCGCGTGAGGAATATACGAACGTGCCTCAGGCACTTATCACTTGTATCCAAAAATGTATGGAAAAAGCGCCTGCCGATCGCTATGCAGATGGCGCAGAACTTCATGATGCCCTTGTCGAAATTCAGGAAAATTTTGGCCGTGCGACTGCTCCGACGACGGTGCTCGAAAAAATGCCGGCTGAATCCAAAGAAAACGAACCCGCAAAATCAGGCGGCTTAAAGCTGAACAATACGACTTGGATCATTATCGGCGTCTTCGCTTTGCTTGTCATTATTGTCCTCGTGCTCGTAGCTAAAATTATGGCCGTTTAATATGCGCATTTGACACATGTCATGCCGTTCCCAGCATCGCATAGAACGGCTTTTTCGATGATGTTTTATCGTTCATGAAAGGGTGTGGGTTTCCGCGCCCTTTTTTTCATGCTTAGGATGTTTTGCGTGGCTCACAGACGCCTTCATTTGTTTGCGCTCCTTATTGTATTGCTGGGATTGGGATGCGTATGCCTGCCGCAGTTTGCCACGGCGAAGACATACCTTGATTTGTCTGTTGAATCCCATTTGGAACGCGTGCTCGATGCAAGCGACCGAACTGCATACGTCTTTGAAATTGGCATATACCTGGGGTTGTCAAAAAGTTTTTGGGATGTGCTGACATTTTCTGGTCATCTGGGCCCTGTCTATGCCGGTCAGACAGACGGCCCTTGGCTTTATGCTTTCCGTAATCAACAGAACCAATCGACGTATCACGTTTGGGGTATTGCTTTTGAAGGTGAAGTATGGCTTCATTGGCCACAGGCTTTATGGGGTGTTACAGGTGGCATACATGGACGCTCCTTTTTTATGCCGACACGTAGCGGTATCTTCCGCATTGACGCCTACGTCGGTGTGGCATCGCGCCTTCCCTTTGGCAGTGTGCTTCATGGTGCTGTTTTCAGTGTGCGCTATTATTTTTCCCTCGTCGATGATTTCATGACTGTTTTTCAGATCGACCATCAGGCACCGTCACTCTCTTTCCTCGTGACGTTTCAATTCTGATCTGTTTGGTGAGCCATGAGACTAAAATCGTTTCGGTATCTTTGGAATAAGTGGTATACTGAATGGGAGTTTGCCGTAATGCTTGTCTCCACTTTGGAGGCAGAAGGGTGTTCTTTTGATCTTAGAATAAGGCCGGATTATGCGTCTCAGAAGTTTGAAAAACGGTGTGCAGATCTCTTCGGATATTAGAATTGATTCTCCCCTTGAATCACACCGTGGCATCGCAACCTATCTTGCCAGCCATAAACAATACGGCCATGCGCTCGTCCACATTTTGCCAGATTTCGATGATTCTGCAGAAAAACCGCTTGATGTTTTGGCAAAAGCGGCCGAATTTTATCGAAACAACCTCGGTATTCAGGCAGAATGTGGCGTCTATGAAGAGTTTATCTATTTTTGTGAGACATTTCCACTTGGCGAATACATGTTTGAATGGCTTGAACGCCATGAGCGCGTGACGGCAACCGAGGCGATCAAACGTGTGATACAGCTTTTGAAGACGTTGACAGCAGCCCATGAGCAGGGCCTCTTTCATGGGCGCATTACACCCAAAAGTTTATTACTTGAGCGGACGGGTGATGCTTTTGGATTGCGCCTCATGGGTCTTGGCGTATCTCAGGTGATGCCACCGTCGATGCAGTTCGATCTCGACTGGTTTGATTATTCTTTCGATCTCGAAGGTATGGATGCCATCGCTGTCGATATTTATGGCGTTGCGATAGTGTTGATGGGGCTTGTTTGCGGTGAATCTGGCATTGACAGCTTTGAAGCGTCGGGTCTTCTTCCGCCGCCGTTTCGTTGCGGCCTTCTTCAGCAGGCGATGGAACGCGCGCTTGCCCTTCGCTCCGATGCCTATGCCTCTTTGTTGGCGTTTTCGATTGATCTCGAAGCCGCGCTTTTGGAAATCGATAATAAAGAAGGCGAAATGTATATCGGGGATCTCGTCGGCTATGAATCTGCCGTTCGTAGTGTCACGAGCATTTCCAATATGGCCGATGTCGGCGGTCAGCCTTCGGGTGAATGGAGCTCCCTCGTCGATCACCTTGAAGGCGAAGAACGCTCAAGCCTTTTGTTCTCTTTGACTTCTCTGACGGCATTACCCGCGATTCATGACGACGATGAAGACGAAGATGTGACGCATGTCTCTGCTTTGCCAGATTCCGTTTTGGGAATGCGACGCATCCATTCAAAACATGCCGAAGCAGATACTGACAATGATCAGCGCGCCCGAAAGCTTCGCGCCGAAGCCGGAAATCACGATGCGGAAGAAGCTTCGACCAATCGGTCGGCATCTTTTGACAAACTTTCACAGGACGCCGGGCGCAATGCGGCAACCGATGCCTTCGGTGTGGCGTTGTCTGACGAAAAATCACAAAAATTATCCGAAATTCAGGCGGCAGAGACAGAATTGGATGATTTCGCTGACGACGATGAAGATGAAGGCCCGACGCGTATTATGGCGCGGCCTAACTATTTGACTGTATCTGTCGCGCCCAAAAAAGAATCTGAAGCCAAAAAAGTTGCTTCTGAACTGATCGAATCACTCGCTGAGAAAAAGGAAGACAATGGCATAGCTGCTATGACGGCACGAATTCTTAAGGCTGTGGTCACTGAGGCGGATATCGAAGTTGGCTCCGATACGCAGTATGAGGTGCCTGACGAGCCTGAGCCACCTGCGCCCGCAGCGCCACCGCCTTTGCCAGGAAATGATGCGCATCACGAAAAAACACAGGCTCTGGCTAAAAAACGCAAGCAGAAACGCGTGATTATGGGAATCATTATTACGGCTCTGCTTATTGTTATTATCTTTTTATTGATCGTCAGTGCATTGAAGTCGTGATTTGTATGGGGCGACCGCTATTTGGACAAGTCCAAATACGCGGTACGCATTGGGGGCTATTTGGGCGAAGCCCAAATACGCCCCTCTTGGGTCGGCTTTGCCTGTACAGGCAATACGCCGACCCTTTTAATACACTCGGCGATCGCACATCAGACGAGTGAGAAACGGATTTACATTTCTACTACATCGACGCACGCATAACGCGTACTCCAAGCGGTTAAAGTTCGTATACGCACATGCAAGTTGTGTACTCCAAGCGGTTAGAGCACACATCCTCACGCGCATGTCGCGTACTCCAAGCGGTTAAAGTTCGTATACGCACATGCAAGTTGTGTACTTCAAGCGGTTAGAGCACACATCCTCACGCGCAAGTTGTGTACTCCAAGCGGTTAAAGTTCGTATACGCACATGCAAGTTGTGTACTTCAAGCGGTTAGAGCACACATCCTTCACGTGATTTTCGGTTCACGTCTCAAAAATTCCGATTCACAATCGATTTTTTTCCGCTTCAGTTCATTTTTACGGGCAACGAATGACAAATGCGTCAAGTGATACGCAAGATCGTGTCTTCATATTTAAATAGCGAAACAGGCGAGCATGGAGGGCGTATCGGCGCGTGTCCTTCTAATGGGGCAGGGATCATTATTTAAGCGCGCCGATAGCCCGAAAGGCGAGGCGTATTGGCGATAGAGGCGTGCAGTCTGCACGTCGCTATCGCCAATAGCCGAGCAAAAAAATGATAAAAAAGAACATAAACAATATACGAATCCATGGTTCTTTGCCAACCCAAATCCAATCCGTGAGGCTTTTTCTCCCAAGGTTTTGAACAAATCTATCCCATCAAAGCTCTGAAACGCCGAGTAGTAGGCACTTTCCACAAGACTCCGATCTCTGACACCGGAATCTCCTCCAGTAGAAGTAATCACAAGGTCATGGTAATAAAACACGTCTTCAAGTCGTAAAATCTTAATGACCTCGATCATTCTGCTAACCTCCGAAAAGTATCGGCATACTTTTTAAGAATTTTTGAAGCAGACGCCTCGATCTCTTCTTTAGTGGCATACACCACATGAAAGTTTGACGAAGTTTCTTTC
>JAFOHE010000226.1 GCA_017421975.1 Pseudomonadota bacterium | reverse complement strand
GTCGTCTGTTTGCCATATTCATCAAAATTATAACACTGACGAATAATGCTATTGGAGAAAGCATCCCCACCTTTGGCATACGTATCCACCGTATCAATATAATGCTGACAACGATCATCATCGGCCACCTGAACACCACGATTGCGGAGTTCTTCCGTATCCTGCTGTTTTTTTCTAAAGGCATAATCGTATTTCATCCAGTTGTTGCTTAATTTCTGCTGCGTCCAACGTAAAGAAATATAAGCCTGAACATCATCGCACGGATAAATTAAAGATGAACAACCAGCACCAGCATATCGATTGCGACCCTGTCCGATCATCAATTCCCGAATTTTGTTGTCTTCATTGGAATTGCTCTTCGGTCCCGTGGCACCAATCGACTGGGCATAAATGCAGTTAGCGGCATGATCACGATACTGATTATGATTGTTCAGCGACAAACGACGCCTATTTTTGCCATCAAAAAGGAAACAAAAATCGTATGGCAAGCCATTGTAATCTTCATAGCGACCTTCAATCCCATCAGCCGGCAATTGAAATTCGAGCGCTTTCACATTTTTATATCGCTCGGGCAAATAGTTGTCCGTTTTTCGGTCATCTTTCGAAATGCCACGCATGATAAAGGTATCGAGTTCGCGAAGCGTAGCATAAGCATTTGCCCTCAGTGCTTCCTTCTCATCGGCACCGCGGCAGACATCGTAAAAAACTTCTGGCAAAAGAAAAAATCCACGGATGATCAGATCTTTAACGCGAAAAGCTTTTTCAAGATAGCTGCGAAGATAGAGGCCAATCGGTAAAATAATACCCGATCCCGTACCGCCGCACAGTGAACTCACAACCGTCACGCGAAGTGCTTGTTCATGGTAGTTTTCATCGAGACGATAAAGACTCTCAATCGCCTCGTGAAGTGGTCGCATGCGCCCCTCTCGAAGCGTCATTTCAAATGCAAGACGTGATATCGCTCGTACCTGACCGGCACCTTCCGTCAACGGTTTTTTATTCAAAATCGGATTCGTCGGAAACCACTCCTCCTTCGCCCGTTTGTCGTATTCCAAAAATTCGCCGACGGTACGCCCCTGAGAAGTCTGAATCGTTTTGATAAAAGGATACTCCTTCTCAATCTTGCGAAGATCATTAATATCGGTATCAAGCACTGCAAACGCTACGTTTCGCCGCTCCTGCTCACTGACCTTGCGTGCAACGCGTTTGACAATATCCGAACCTGTGCCACCAAGGCCGATAAACAATGTCGGTGCCGTTTTTTCTACTGCCATAATATCTCCTTACTTTTTCTGTGCATTTGCCGTCAAACGACAAGTGTATTTATAAAACTTTTTCTCATCCTCTCCATCAAATTTCCAACTCGTGTAATTGATATTTGGACGTTTGAGAAGTTTGGGACACACACTTTCAAATTCTTTTGGATTCAAAACCGTCATCATATATTTTTCGTTCGAAGCACGTACTTGCATCGTCGGAAAAACACCATCAAAATGAATATCTGCCTTATGAGAACGACAAATTGGCCAAGGTACACCAACGCCATGACGGACATATCGACCATAATCCGGTTCCTTCTTTTCGGGAACACGCTTGCTCTTGCCTAGCTTCGTTCGTTCAGCCGTCATCTTGATAGTAATCGTCTTGGGAAGACGCTTCTTCTGTGGACCATAACCAATCAGTGCGAGTATCATCAAAATGATAAGCGCTGTCTTGACTGGATTCTCATTCACCCATTCGCGAATGCGGTCGATCGTGCCAATTTTGTCTTCGATCTCCGCTTTGCCTTCGTAATACCCATGCGCTGTCGAACCCGTTTCTTCATTTTTATAATAAGCGCTCACTTCGTATCGAAACTGTTTAAACTGACGCGTCTTAAAGCGATCCGCCTCTTCTGGCAAAAGCTTCGGCATGATTCGATACTTACCAATCTCCGTTTCGACTTTTTCAATATGAAAACTATCAATCCGCGTTTGCGCTTCTGGCTCGACTTCGTCCGCCAAAACCTGGACGACGCTCGGCGTGGCAGGCATTTTTCCCCATTCTTCCGCTGTTAAGGGCTGAGTCTTGCCGTCTTTGGTCTTCATCCTGACTTCAAGAACAAGCGGCTCCGTCGCATTATCAAAACCGTCAACAGTCAACCCATATCGCGGCTGTTCAAGCACTTGCCAGACAAGTTCATTCTCATAATGAACATCATACGTGTATTCCGAAAAAACACGCGTATATTTCAAAAACTGTGCATCGACGCGTATAGAAAGTGTACCTTCCTGAATCTCTATCGGCTTATTGGGATGATAAACAATCTCGTTTTCCGCACCATCGGGCGTTTTATTGATGATCTTCGGTGTGTAGACAATTTTCTGGCCGTCACTTTCAAGGAGCGTAACATCCTGAACGGGCGTCCTGTCCGGCGTTGCACTGACGAGGCCATATTTGATATCATACCGGCCATTGACGAGTTTTTCATCGGCCGCTATTGGTTTTGCTGCATCACTGCCATAAGGATAAAGATAAGCTGCAACACTGACATTCGGCTTAAAATAAACCACGACCGAATCGGCCCCAGAAACGTCAATCGTATATTCGCCAGGTGCAAATGCACCCTCAAATTGTGCAACATAGCCATTGAGCGCACAGGGAACAACAAGTTCGGGATGCTTGATATTCTCTGCCGCTGATGCATAGTCGGATGAAGCATGGACATTCGAGACGGACGCATAACGCGTACCATCCTTGGCAATGAGGCCGTTGATCCTAACATCCCGCCCCTGAGCCAAAACGACGAGTTCACGCATGGGAACGCCAAACTGCACCGTATGATTCGGACTCACTTCAAGCGTATGGCGTTTGAAAATCTGATTCGATATCTTCGTCAGCTTGTCGAGAATATGACGCGAGTCGGCACGCTCATAATAGACACCAGCCGTCGGATCTGCCGCAATCGTCGGCCCATCATTGCCCATCGCGAGCATGGCAACTTGCGTCGAGGACGACTTGGCGAACGCATGTATCCGCTGTTCAACTTTATCCTGCGGCGTATCTTCAAAAACACCATCCGAAAGAACAACGAGCCATTTTTCACGTTCATCGTTTGGCTTAAAGGCACCAAACGCTTTTTCCACAGCCTTAAATGGCGTCGTCTGAGAATACTGCATCGTGCGCGTATGAATCTTTTCGACGTTTGCAGCTGCACCATCTTTGCCATATAGGACATAAGGCGCAGAAGCATAGCTACTCATGTAAAAAATCTGGAGTTCGTCCTGTGGCGCAAGCATCGCCGCCACAACTTCCATGGAGTAACGCGCCTGACACCACGTATCAAGATAAACCCCCGCGTCGTCATGAATCATACTCCCGGAATCATCATACACGAGATGGATCGTCCGCGATGGTTCCTCATCGGCATACGCTGATGCACCACTCCACCAAAGACACAAAGATGTCAGAATCAAAAACACTTTTGATTTCATCTAATACTTCCTATCTGAACCCACTGACATCCTCCGAATGAACGTCTTACAATTCTCATTCTAACTTGACCATACATGAAAGACAATAGAGAACATTTTTAAACAAAACACAAATGATAGCGTACACAAAATTGTTTTTTGTTCCATGATGTTTGGCTTATGCCCCTTGGACAGCCACAACAAAAATGAAAAAAGCCTGCGTATTGGCTTTCGACAATAGCAGGCTTCGTCTGCCGTATGCGCAGAAAGCGCATAGGCAGACGGCAGGACGCGTATTCGCAAGAATAGCGTCCGCAACTAGGATTCTTTGGTTTCTTCAGAGGCAGCTTCTTCGGATGCCGATGTACCTTCATCCGACGTCTCCACTTCTTCCACGGGCTGACGTGACACTGGTGCCATCGAAGCAAAACTGCGCAAGAGCGCGTTGGCTGCATCGTTATCAATCATATTGGGCTTCGCCGTCTGAACACTGTCAACGCGTACATTTGCCGATTCTGATTCTGATGCATCCGATGATGTCGATGATTCAGGCTGAGACGCCATGCGTTTGGCGATGATGCTCTCAAGAATTTCCTGCTGCTTCTTCGCATATTCTTCGGGCGGCGGAAGTTCTTCGCCACGAATGCGCTTTTCAATAAGATCAAGAGCCAGCTGGGCGAGTGGATTGCCCTTCTCCGCTTCGACAGAAACAATATCCCTCGCCTCATTCATCTTTGGAATACCACGCTCGCGGTCACCGCATTTGTCGCAGATTTCGGCATACTGCATAGCGAGGTTGACGCGGCGATCCCCCTCCGATTTCTCGTAAATATCATCCAGGAATTTTAGACCTTCATTCAGTTTTTCGGCCCCGTCTTCCTTCTTGCCGCAACGGTTGCAGATATCAGCATACTGGAACGCGAGATTGGCGCGTTTTTCGCCCTTCGAGCCATCGTAAATCGTGTCGAGGAAGCGAAGCGCTTCCTGGTACACTTCTTCACGTTTTGCAGGTTTTTCCATTTTCTCGTAGACTTCGGCCAACTGCATACAGATATTGACATGCGCTTCGCCCTGCGTTTCGGCGCGAACTGCCTCGAGAAGTTCGACAGCACGCTCCAAATTCTCGCCGCGCTTGTAATAGAGCGACGCAGCCGCAACGGCGCTGTTCTGATCGAACGTAATCTTCTTTGTACGCGGATCCACCTGCCAGAAAAGACGATTGACGGTTTCATAGCTTTCCAAAGCTTTTTCCTCGTCGCCACTTTCGAGATAAATACGGGCGGCAAGGCGACGAACCGATACATCCTGAGGCGCATTTTCAATCAGCTGCTCAATCGCCGCAATCGCGGATTCAAATTCTTTCGTCATCAAGCCCTGCTGCGCAACCATTGCGAGAACATTGTTATTGTCTGGCTCAAGATCGTATGCCTTCTGCAAAACGCCTTCCGCGTCATCGAACTTTTTCAGCGCCCAAAGTATCTGCGCATAAAGCAGCTTCGTCTCAATGTCGTTCGGCTTCTTTTCTTCCGCAGAAGCCGCAAACGTCCGCGCTTTTTCAAACTCACCCTTGCCATTGTAGGCGCGGGCAAGCTCCAAAAGGACATCCGCATCATCCTCATGCGTCTTGAGTACAGCTTCAAGCCCAGCAATCGCTTCGTCAAAATGCCCATCCTGAAGCTCGATCCACGCTTTTTTGAAATCATCGCCAAGTTCGTCAAAATGACGGGCACGACCAAAGGAAAGACGGTTCACGTAAAGCGACCACTTGTCCTGGAACTCAAGTCCCGAAACCTTTTCCTCCCCTTCAACGCGTGGAACTTCGTCCAAAACAGCGGCCGATTCGCCATCATCATGGAAAAGATCTGAGTCAATGATAGCACGTACTTGCTCACGCTCTTCTTCGCTGTGAGCATAACGAACTGCACGATCAATGGCATTCTGCGCGTTCTGATGCATGTGACCACGCATATAATCCTTCGCCTGCTCCACGGCCATCAGATAAGCCTTATGTTCAATCGCTTCACGCGCCTGAGCAATATCCTCTTTTTCTTTGTCTGATTTCGCTTTTTTTTCGGCTTTTTTCAAAAGAGCAAGCGCTTCACCAGGATTGTATCCATCTGCCATCTTGTGCGCTTTCTTAATGCTCCATGCCGTATCCCCACCAAAAATGGCATCCAATATACCCATTCACATACTCCTTCTCATGTTTCCCCCGTTGCCGAGGGCTCTTTTTACTTCTATTTTGCGCGTAAGGCAACGCCATACAAGCCACTTATCCGTCTTCAGGCTCCGGCAACGGTGCCCCGGACGCCTCTTGACTATCGGCACACACCCCATGAAAGACAAGTGTCCAATTGACAGTATCTGTCCGGAATGCATCCTTCGAAACCGTCTGAAACGCCTGCTCAAACGTCCGCTCCGTAAACGTCGTATTGCGATCCAAAAAGGTTTCGTCCGCAAGAACAAAATAAACTGTCATGTACTTTCCCGCAAGGTCATACGCGTATTTACGCATCACATCACAACTCGGAAAAACATACAAAATCTCTTTGCGGTCATAGGGTTCAATCGTTTCCGGGATCGTTGCCAAGACCGTATCCTGGTTCGGAATCGTCGTCAGTGGGCTGTAATCCACCACCATGCGATGATACAAAACCTGATCTTCGTTGTAATCCCCATACAATTTGATCCTAAACGTCACCTCTCCCCTGCTCTGAGACAGATCAACCTTCACAATGTGGTTTGCTGGCTCCACACCGTTACGTTCAAAGATATAGGGGGACGTTTCCTCTATCTTCAGCGAATCAAACTCGAAACAGCCGCCCATGACAACGCCCCAAAACAATGCAGCTGTTACCACACATTTTCTGTTCACAGCTTTTCCTTTTCGAGATGACGGAAGATCGTGCGCGGATCCACGCCCAGAACCTGCGCCGTCTTCGTCCGATTTCCATTGTTCATTTCGAGGATCTCGTTGATATAACGGCGCTGAAAATCATCCTTCGCTTCAGCAAGCGTCAGAACAGGCTTCAAAAATTCCGGATCGAGGTCGAGGTCACGCGGTTCAATCATCGCATGTTCAGAAAGAATAAGCCCCTTTTTAATGCGGTTCTCAAGCTGACGTATATTGCCCGGCCAACGATACTGCTTCATCGCCTGAATCGCGTCTGCCGAAAGCAGCTTCGGCGTCATATTCAAATCCTTTGCATACCGCTGAATCAGCGAACGCGCAATCAGAATAATGTCATCTTCACGATCCCGCAGTGCCGGAAGCTGAAGCGTAATCACGTTCAGGCGATACAAAAGGTCTTCGCGAAAACGCCCCGCACTCACCTCTTCTTCAAGATGTTTGTTCGTCGCGGCAATCACGCGGATATCGATGGTCTCCGAGACATTCGATCCTACCTTTGAAACACAGCGCTCCTGAAGGACACGAAGCAATTTTACCTGAAGATCCATCGGCATTTCACCGATTTCATCGAGAAAGAGTGTGCCACCATTCGCCTGCTGAAAACGCCCCATCTTCGTCTGAACTGCCCCCGTAAAAGCCCCTTTCACGTGGCCGAACAACTCACTCTCAAGCAGATTCTCCGGAATTGCTCCACAATTAATCACCACAAACGGTCCCCTCGCTCTACGGCTTCTTCGATGGAGCTCCTCGGCAATCAATTCCTTGCCCGTCCCCGTCTCACCTTCGATCAGAACCGTCACATCCGTCGCCGCCACCTTCTCAACCATGCGGAAGATCTCACGCATCGCATAACAGCTTCCGATAATGTTCCCAAACTTCAGCTGCGCAAGCTCCTTTTCGAGCGAATGATTGCGGAACTCAAGATCCGACGCCTTAATCGCGTTCGCAAGAATGAGCGACGTCTGCGACGCAAAAATCCGAAGCATATCGAGATCATTTTGTCTGAACAGGTTCACCACGTTGTCATTGCCGACATAAATCAGGCCAAGAATATTCCCACGATCGAGAAGTGGCATACACATAATGCTGCTCAGACGCAGATTGATCACGCTCGCCGCCGCATTAAACGCCTTGTCGCTGTATGCATCGCTGATGATCAACGGCTCCATCGTCTCAAGCACATGCTTGATAATCGAATCCGATATCATGCCCTCCGCATCGAGCAGCGTCTCGCGGTTCACATTTCGAGCCACGCGGATGCGCGGCACGCCATCTTCGACGAGAACCAAAAACCCCTTCTCCGCATTGACGAGATCAACGACTTCATCCATGATTCCCTCAAGAAGCGTCGATACCGTGTAATCCTTGCCAAGGGCCTCAGCCAGCTTCTGAAGCTTCTGAACGACATGGAAGGCATCATCATCCAAGTCCTTATGTGACGCTGATTCCGGCTCCTTCGCATCGTCATAGAGCGAAAATGTCCCCGTCAACCCCGCAATCGCAATTGTGTCCTGGTTCTGGACCACCGACTTTTTCTTGACGCGCTTTCCATTGACATACACCTCCGCCCGCCGCGAACACGGCTCAATCCAAAACCCATCTGCCTCAAGATAAAACATTGCATGTGAGGCTTCGACACCTGGCCCCTCACAGATGATATCATTATCCGCACCCGAACCGATCGTCGTTATCTTCTTATAAATCGTATGTTCACATGTCGTCTTTATGTAATGCTCAATCGAAATATGCGGCATGGCTGCTCCTGTATTCCACGCTTTTAAATGGCTCTTGAGGGGGCCTTTGGCCCCCTGCGCGGCTATTTTCGTCGTCATTGCACCGCACGGCGCAATGACGACGAAAATACGCCGCTACCCCCCGTGCGGGGGCCTTTCCCCCGCAACGCCCCCGCTCACCGGCGACGACGGTTTGAGAAGCGAAAGCACGGTTCTCACATCATTCCAGACAGGGCCCTTAAGTTTGGGACTTCGAATACATTCCAATGGATGATGCGTCGCAATCGCTGGAATCTGCTCAAAACGACGCATCTGCCCACGCACCGAGATGATGTTTGTATCATCACCAAACATCGCACTGTATGCCATCTGTCCCCAAATCAAAATGACTTTTGGCTGAACAAGACGCACTTCCTCACGCAAATAACGCACGCACATTTTCGCAACAGCCGCACGCTGCGGTCCCGCCGGCGTGGCGCAACATTTGATGATATTCGAGTAATAAATGCTCTCTTTCGTAATGGCCGCATTGCATGAGTGCATTGCTGCAATGATATTATCCATCAAAACAGCCGCTTCCCCAGTCATCATACGGCCTTCTTCAAGCTCATGCGGATTGCCGCCAGCCCCGACAAACATAATCCGTGCATCCAGTGGCCCATAACCCGCCAAAATACCGGCTCTGCGCGTGCCCAACGGACAAAGACGACAAATTTCAATGCGATGACGGATATCCGCCTGACAGGCACTTTTGTCCGCTGGTGCAACATCCGAAGACACATTCTGCTGAAGCGAGCGATAGAGATCAAAACAACCGATTGTTCCAACAGGTTTCGCTGCTTTGACACTGCCCGACGCGCGATTGGAAGACACAGATGAAGTCGGCGTTGCCGACGGTGCAACAGGCCCCATCAATGGATCGAACGTCGGCAAAACCGCAACATGGTTGACTGGGGATTCGCTTCGCGCAGACGTCACACCTGATGCTGGAAAAACAAGCGGTTCTGCTTCTGAACGCGGACTGTACGACGCTCCGAGATCAGCTTGCACACGCCCCCACACGCGAAGTTCATGCGCCGTCTCTGCGAGAAGTAACGCCAACACGGCTCGATTCAGTTCTACATCCTGACTAAGTTCCATGTCTCCGTACCGTTCTTTCAAAAAAAGCCCCATGATCAACGCCCAGCTCGAGACTTGAACATCGAAGCACCTTCAACATGGCTTTCATCAACGCCGCCTCTCAGCACAGGCGCATGACGAAAGCCGAGTGTTTAGCCATACCGAAAGATACAAAGCATCAGAGGAACCCCGTCGGCAACTGCATTGTATCGCGTTTTGGTTTTTTGGGTTCCTCCACAGGAGCCGCTTCCTGCTTCGGAACATCTTTCTTCTTTCCCGAAGAAGTACCCGATTTTTTCGATCCACCCGACTTTTTATGCGGCGTTTCGCTTTTACCACTGTCTGTATTCTTGACACTTTTGGTTTTTTCATCTTGTGCAGACGGCGGAACATTCATGGTGCGAAGCTCTCTTTCTGCCGTCGCATCCAAAATAATGAGCGCACCGTTCCAGCTTGAACGGATCTTCTCATGGACCGTATCCATCGTCATCGTGAGCATGGCGCGTTGCTGCGCTTCTTTCGCCGCCTGTGCTTCCGCTGAAAGCTTTTCCTTCTCGGCATTGGCCGCCTCAAGTGCCGCTTGTGCTTCCTTGTTCTCTTCTTCTTCGATGTCGTCGCCAACCGCCATTACCATGACAACCAACAGCACAAAAGTCAACACAACCACGCTCACAACGACACCCAAGCCAAGCAGAACATGCTTTTTATGTGCCTGCCAAAATAGACTTACAGCCGATGGCGCCCTCTGATTCATATACAAAGCACGACATTTGGGATACGATTTGACTGCTGCATTCAGGTTGTCACGAAGATCACGAATCATGTCATCCGCTGAATGATAACGGTCTTCGCGCTTTTTCGCACATGCACGGCGAATGATATTGGCCAGACATTCCGGAATATAGGATGGAATATCCGGCTGCTCGTTCACCTGCATATAGGCAACTTGCATGAAAGAAGCACCTTCAAAGGCGATCTTATTTGTCAAACACTCAAGAAGCACAAGGCCAACGGCATAGAGATCGCTCTCGACAGAAGCACGCGCCGCACCCGTAAACAATTCAGGCGCCATGTAGGATGGCGTACCACGAATATTTCCTTGCTGCGTCATAAGCGTACTGCTGTTATCGACGCTGTCGATGACCGTCGCAATACCAAAATCAAGCACCTTGACTATGGGATTGTCCTCCGGACTGTCATCGAGAATCATGATGTTGCCTGGCTTAATATCGCGGTGAATAATCGTCTTGGAATGGGAAACAGACAAACCCTCGAGAACCTGGATCGTAATACTTACGGCCTTCTCAATGCTCAGGTACGTCTCTTCCTCGCTCTTACAATGCAACGGATCCTGCAAATAATCGCCTAGTTCCTTACCTTTAATATATTCGAGAACCATGCAGGGCTGCCCGTCATTCATGACGCCATAATCGACACACTGAACGATGTGTTTTTCCTGAAGCGAGGTAATCAGTTTTGCTTCGCGGTAAAAACGACGACGAGCAATATGCTCTTCTTCTTCATCAATCGTCGCCGGAATCGCCAACTGCTTGATGGCGACATGAAAACGATCTGTTTTTCGCCACCCTTCATAAACGATGGCACAACCGCCACGACCAAGTCTGTCCCCAATATCGTAATCGGGCATGATGTCGTGGTCTTCCTGCTTCAAATCCTCTTCTGAAAGCGGACGTCGCGTCGGATCCTCTTCGACGACAGCATTGTCGGATGATTCTCCGACCATCTGCTGATAAACAGCCGTAAACTCCCGCGTACGCTCATCTGTAATATCATTAAACTGATCGACTTCTCTTTGATCGAATTCACCTGGTGGCATAGCATGTTCTGTCTGTCTCATTGGTTAGCACAACTCCTTTGTAGCCGTTAGACATACTTCCTTCCTAAGCCTACCGAATTTGAAGCAGAATGACAACAATTTAACTTTGCCGCTTTACCACGCCAAGCACGAAACACGAAGTATATGCTCCGACGCTTGCCGCATCAAACGCTTTGACACAACTTTCCCCCCCATCGAAAGCGATCTTTCTCTTTCAAATACTCCCCCTTCTCAGGTGACACGCACACCTGAAGACGCGTCTTTCGGACATGATGCCTGTTTTGCACTTCGACACCGCCTAATACTCACTTTCACTTGAGAAAAGCACGAACTTTTTACAGGTTTAAATTTATCGAGGCTTTTAGCCACGTTGATCTCGTGTACATTCCCCGTAGTGGCGACCATGAAATCTGGTAGGTAGCCATCATCATTAAGTCCAAAATGAAGCTTGATGGCACCTTTTGTCTGCGTATACGTTGCCCAGGGGAAGACGTTAAGGCAAAGCTGAATGGTTGTTGCATCCATCAAAATCAGGCTGTTGACCCCGGGTAGATTGAATTGAGACTTTGGAGCGTATGCTTTGCAGGATTGCAACATCTGTAAGAAGACATCCTTAAAAAAATCTGCACTCCGTTCATCATTCATGCGAGAAAGGGCGGAACGACTGATTGGGGACTTTATTCCGAGATGGTAAAGCCTTTTTCGCTTGCTCTTTTGAGCCTGCTCAATTTCGCGTAGACTCTTTAAACTGAAAATTTGAGCCATGAGCATCACGATGAATTGGGCGTATCGACTTGTTTTGCGTCGTTTGTCTCCTTGCCCGTATTGTCGGTCTAAACGGTCGATTTCATGTCTCGGAAGAATTTTTACAAATGTGTGAAAAACTGTGTTATAATGTGAAAAACTGTGTTATAATGCGTCATGCTTGGAACTCCTTGCAAAAGGCGGTTTTCGCAGATTTCCTTTTAGCATGGAATCAGTTCCGAACCAACTATAAAGCCACATGTTTGTGGGACAGCAGTGACCCCATTCACATATTAAAGGAGCAAACCGTTATGCCTCGAATCTTTGGGAAAAAACCAAGTACAACCCCAAAAATGGATGACAAATCCAAAAAATCATCCAAAAAATCAAGCACAAAAGAAAGCATGGGCGCCGCACCAAGCGATCCCAGAATGTTAGATGTCGCTGCCATGAATTTTGAAAAGCGTGTCTATCAGAAGGATGAACGATATCAGGCAATAAAAAAGGATATGGTCAGTTACAACAACTCAATATCCGCACCAAACACACGGGAAAATGGCCAGAACACATTAAACATTTTAAAGAATTTATTAAATAAATGCGTTGATTACCTTAGCAAACATACCACAGGCGACAAAGAAGAACATAAAGGTCGCTGCATGAATGTCGAAAATTTGATTTATCAAATTTCCATGCGAGGAAATGTGTTGGCTAAAGCCAATGCAAATATTAACACATTAAAAGAAGATAACAAAGACACTGATAGTCAGAAAAGTACAGAAATTGTACTTGATGGATTGAATGAGGCTGTGAACGCAAAAGGCGACGGCAACGGTCTTCATAAACATTCAAAAT
>JAFOHE010000225.1 GCA_017421975.1 Pseudomonadota bacterium | reverse complement strand
TTTGTTGAAGTGTGTGTTGGAAATTAGGAACCCCTGTTTGTGTAAACAAGCACGATGTCTTGGAACTTTGTGTAGGTGTTGGGGCGTTTGGAGGACGCGTCAAGATGCAGTTGGAAGATCAAGTCTTAGGTCAGCGGATATTTCGGGAAGCTGCGCTTATGGCGTATGGATTTGAAAAAACGGCGTCGGGTTATCGCTTTTCTCAATTGTTTTGCGACAACGCTTTTCGAGCAGAAGTGGAGATTGGGAGAGATGGCCATTTTCGAGCGCGATGCATCGACTGTGAAACGGAAGATGTGTATATGCCGATCTACATTCATGGGCATGGGGGGACGTTTGTCGCAACCGTAAGAGCTGAATATTTGAAGATTTTGTCATCGATAAGCGAAGCTTGTGGGGATAAATTGCCATTTTTGAAAGCACAGACGAATCGGCTTGCATCGTTATTTTTTGAAAAATTTGGCGAAAGTGCAGATTTTCCATTTAAGAACGATGAAGTGGATGGCGTGTTCAGGAATGCAGAGAACCGGAAGTGGTATGCGCTTGTGATGCGTTTGACGCGAGGTAAGGTCGAAAAAACGGACTCGGATGAGATCATAGAGGTCATAAGTTTTAAGGCGAGTGCAGAAGATCATGCGTTTTTGTTAAAAAAACGTGGGTTTTTGCCAGCATACCACATGGGCAAATCGACGTGGTTGACTGTTATTTTGGATGACACGGTCGATGATGCTGAAATTTTGAAATACATTGAGAAGAGTCGCGCATTTACGGTTGGTAAAGCACAAGTACAGAAGCGCGGGTCAGTTGAACACAAAGCCTGGCTCATACCGGCGAATTGTCATTATTATGACGTTGATAAAGCATTTGATGCGCGTGATGTGATTGAATGGAAACAGAGCAGTCTTATGCATGTTGGCGATATTGTCTATATGTATATAAGTTCACCGATTTCGGCTATTACTTATCAATGTGAAGTTGTGGAAACGGATATTCCGTTTGAATATGAAGATAAGAATATCAAAATACACAAAGAGATGCGCATTAAAAAGTTATATCGTTTTGCCGATGATGCGTATCCACTTGAGCGCTTAAAGACGTTTGGTGTGAATAGTATCCGAGGCCCAAGGGGCGTACCAGATGCATTGCTCAAGGCTATGGAAGCGGATATAGCACGTGAGAGTAAAAAGGTGCGTTATAAAGGTAGGCCAAAGAAATAAGTATAAAAACATGTTATCATTTATTGTTTTTTAACAGTAGGTGTTTCATATATCAACGTAATAGCCCGTAAGGGCGTTCTTAACCCCCAGAAGGAGTGATTCATGACAGAACCAAAAGCCTCTCCGCCAGAAGCGACGTGGCGCTTTCCAAAGACGTTTTGGTTTGCCAATGCGATGGAGCTTTGTGAAAGAGCCGCGTATTATGCTTTTTTTATTCTTATTACCGTATATTTATCGCACGTTGGTTTTAGTGATGTTGAAGCTGGTATTATTTCGGGTATATTTTCTGGCACATTATATTTGTTGCCACCGTTTGCCGGTTTGATTGCCGATAAAATTGGCTTCAGGCGGGCGATGATTCTTGCATTTTCTTTATTGACATTTGGCTATGGCATACTGGGTGTTTCTCATGACAAGGTCATGGTATGTCTCTTTTTGGTTGTTCTTGTATGTGGGTCTGCGTTTATCAAACCGCTCATTACAGGCACGGTTGCGAAAACGACGGATGAAGCGAATCGAGCGCGAGGATTTTCATTATTTTATTGGACAGTCAATATTGGTGCATTTTTAGGTAAGACGTTTATTCCACTGATTCGCAAAGACATCGGTTTGGAATACATCAATTATTTTTCGGCAGGCGTGTGTGCCGTTGCCTTGCTGATAGCGATATTATTTTATCATCCAGATGATGTTAAAAGTGAGAATCAGAAAAGTTTTCGTGATTTATTTTTGAGTTTATGGAAGATCCTGACGAATATGCGTTTGCTCGTTTTAACGCTGATTATCGCAGGTTTTTGGACAGTACAGCAACAGCTTTATGCAACGATGCCGAAGTATGTGATTCGCATCGTTGGTGAGAGTGCAAAACCGGAGTGGATTGCAAATGTGAATCCGCTTGTCGTCGTCATTGCGGTTATTTTTATCACGCAGTGGATGAAAAATCGCAAGGCGATCACCTCCATGACGATTGGTATGTTTTTAATGCCGCTTTCAGCTTTTGTCATGAGTCTTGGCCCGTGGCTTCAGAATTTCTTCCGGGAACAGCATCATGGGTCTTCACCCTTCACGTTTATGCTGGTTGTCGGTATTGCGATTCAAGGGCTTGCAGAATGTTTTATATCACCGCGATTTCTTGAGTTTTTCTCGAAGCAGGCGCCTAAAGGTGAGGAAGGCATCTACCTTGGATTTTCGCATCTTCATTCATTTTTTAGTGCGATCGTTGGATTCTTTATTAGTGGATTTTTGCTTGAATCGTATTGTCCGGATCCGAAATCGTTACCAGCTGGTATTTCGGAAGTTGAGAAACTCGCGTATTACGAGCATGCCCATTATATATGGTATTATTTTGTGCTGATCGCACTTGTCTCTGGAATTGCGCTTGTGATTTATGATGTGGTATGTCGTCATTTTGATCGAAGGCAATTGGCGTGTCTCTCCAATCACTTCGACAGAAGCCGGGATCGTGAATTCATCATCGGGAAAGGCGGCAAAAACAGCCACGATACGACTCTTGTCCTTTGTAT
>JAFOHE010000224.1 GCA_017421975.1 Pseudomonadota bacterium | reverse complement strand
GACCAATAATTGAGTACAAGACTACAAATGGGTATAGCCATCACGGTGTACGCAAAGTCCATAGCTGCTTGGCAAACGCCTTTTGGCCCCATTCCCATGAGAGAGCATGGTGTAGGATGAAAACAGCGCGTTAGCTAACAACTCTGGTTGAGAGACTCTGTGTAAGCCATGGTGTAGTCATGGGTTCATAGGAAGGACAAAAGTGTAAATTTGTCCGTAAAAAAGGTACATGTATCCTATGAAAGCATTTCAGGCGGAGAGTTTTTGGGTGCCTGTTGTAATAATCGTGTTGACCGATAGACGATGTCGAGTTTTCGCGCGATAATTTCGTTTGAAATGGTGACTTGGTCTATTTGAATGGTCTGAGGCAAATCGACGTTTGCAACGGTAGGACGAAGAAATTTATTAAAGAGTTCACAGGTATCTTCATCTACAGAAATATCCTCGGACTGAACAATTGCCTGTTCGGTCTGAGATACCTGAATATGTTCAACAGAACCGTGGATGACTTCCCCCGTAATGGGTGAAATCACGTGTACCGACATATTCAGGTGCAAGAACATGACGCCGAAAGAGACGAGTTGAAAGAAAAGGAGTGCAGCAACAAGTCTGCGAAGACAAAACGCGCGTGTATTGCGGGTAGAGAAACTCGCAACCAAGCTAGTTAAAAATGTCACCACAGATTTGATCATAAAATACAAACTCCCTCAATTCGGTTGTCGTGGCTTTTTTAGTGAAATGTTTTTAATAAGTCAATACAAAAAATGCATGAAAGGTTTGTTATCCTATTGGTACGTATTATTCTTGTGCAGGAAAACAATACACTGTGCCGCTTTGCCTATCACATAAAGTACGAAGCGGCATTTCTAAATCGTGTGAGTACATTTAATAAATGTTGAACAATTGTTAATAAATGTTTAACAATTGTTCAACAATTGATATTGCTGAACCCCATTTTTGAGGCGTTCGAGTCCATCCATGAGCAAAGGACGAGGACATGCGATATTGAGTCTGAAGAAGTGTTTTCCAGCTTCGCCAAAGGCGTTACCATCGGAGACGAAAAGGCCGGTATTTTGTCGCAGGAAAGTACTAAAATCGGTAGGGGCACCCTGTAGCTGTGTACAATCGATCCAGAGGAGATACGTCGCTTTTGATGGTACGAGATGGAGCATAGGGATATGTTTATGGATATATTCGTTGACAGTTTTTCGATTTTCATTGATATATTTAAGTACATCTTTAAGCCATGCGTCACCTTCATTGAAAGCGGCAATGGCTGCTTCGAGCGCCAAAAAGTTGACGCCTGCAATCTCGTCGGCTTTGATGGCTGCCCACATTTGGTTTCGCAGGCCAGGGTTCGGTACACACACAGCTGCAGTTTTGAGGCCTGCAATATTAAAACATTTTGTTGGTGACATGAACATGACGCAATGTTCACGGCATAAATCATTGACGGAAGCAAATGGCGTGTAGTGTTCGCCTGGTGCTGTTACATCACAATGTATTTCGTCGGCGAGGATCGTAACATGATGGCGAACGGCGAGTTCTCCGATAAGCGCGAGCGTTTCAGGTGTCCATAGATTGCCTGTTGGATTTTGGGGATTGCAGAGAATCATGAGTGTCGTCTGCGGATCAGCGAGATCAGCTTCTAGCCTCGCCCAGTTGATTTCATAATTGCCATTTTCGTATTGCAGGGGACTTTCGAGGATTTGGCGTCCATTTTCACGAATGGAATAGAAAAAATGATTATATACAGGCGTCATCAATAAGACTTTATCGCCTGGTGAAGATAATCGTCGGATGGCCGTGGCGACAGCCGGCACAATGCCTTCGACAAAATGTAGCCATGTGCGATCCATGTTGAACTGATGTTTGGTAGACCACCACTGAATGTATGCATTATACCATGCATCGGAAGGCAGGGAATAGCCATAGATACCGTGTTCAAGCCGCTTTATGAGGCGGTCACGAATTTCCTGAGCAACAGGAAAATCCATGTCTGCGACCCACATGGGGAGTTCGTTGTCTTTGACATTCCATTTCATGGAATCGGTGTGACGGCGTTCAACGATGTTATTCAAAAGATTTTCGAGCATATCAACTGTCCTGGATTTAACGTGTATTGCTTTTTTAATGTATGGCTATGTCATGGCATATAACAAGTGAAGACGCATGCCATGGGTTATTTTTGAGTGCAATATGCATATCCGCGTTACCCAATCATATACAAGCTGTAAATACAAAAAAAGCCGTCCATAGGACGGCATTTTTAATCAGTCAAAGACTTACTTTTTCTTTGCAGCTTTTTTGTCGGCTTTTTTGTCAGCCTTTTTGTCGTCTTTTTTTGCGACTTTTTTGTCAGCTTTAGCAGCATCGGCTTTGACGTTGAGTTCTGCTTTGAGCTTGGCGGCAGGTTTGAAACCGATTGTCACAGTCTCAGGAATTTTGATGGCATCGCCGGTGTGAGGATTGCGGCCGTCACGGGCTTTGCGGGTCTTGATCGTGAAGACGCCAAATTCAGGATAAGCAAGACGGCTTTCTTTTTTGATCGCATCTTTGAGCGTATCGAAAAGCGCATTGATCACGATCTGAACCTGGCTTTTGTTGAGCTTTTCATCTTTGGCTTTTGAGGCTTCTAAAACGTTGGCAACGATTTCGGCTTTTGTCATTTTTTTTCTCCAATCAGTAAGTGGAATCAACTTCGGACGAATCACGTTCTGTGTTCTGTCCAACGTTGCGGAATTTACGTATGCGCAGAAAAAGTGTCAAGTTATTCAGGTGCTTTTTTGCCGTGAAAGTGCTTTTTTTTAAGGGCTTTACGGCTTTATGAGCGATTGGAAAACACAAAATGTGTGTGTATGAAATTTCTTTTTATTTGTTAATTGCTGAATTTTGTTCATGACTTGTCTTTAATTTTGGAATTATGAACTTATCGAGCATATATATAAGAATAGAAACAATGCCACCGGCAAAAAGCGGTTCCAACCCTAGTGGCGAGTACGCATAAATTTTTTTTATGGCGAACCAGAGAATCGTCGTGACTGCGCTTGCAAGCATGAGAACGAACGCACTTTTTGCGTTCATTTTGAGTTTTGGAAACCAGGTGGAAAGGATCGGAATGAGGAGGGCAGCGGCCGAAATTGAGCCAAAAATTTTCCATATTTCTATGACGGAGCCGAAAAAAATGGCGAGAATGGATGCGATAAAAGTCGCCAAAATGAGGCCAATTCGCGTGCGTTTGGTGACGATGTCGTCTAAAAAATCAACCTTTTTTTTCGTTATTTTTTCATTTTCTTTTGTGTCCGTATGTTGCGCAGTAGGTTTTGGATCCGTTTGGAAACCGAAGATATCGCGGCCAAACGTCGTGGCAACAGTAAAGAGATTGGAATCAAGCGTCGACATGACGGTCGATAACATGCTGATAAAAAAGAGGCCGAGGAGGCCTGCAGGCAGGACGTGCTGAGCAAGCGCGGGAAAAGCGTGCAAGGGTGTATCGAGGTCAGGCAGGAGTGCGCGTGCATAGAGGCCGCAGAGCGTCGTCATGGCATCGAAACAGAGCCAGCATACAATGCTGAGCAACATGCCGTTTTTTGCGACAGCAGGCGTTTTGGCGGCAAAGGCGCGTTGAAAAAAGTTGGGCTCGGCGAGCGTCGATAAAGCAATGACATACCAGATGAGTACGGAGCCTATGGGCATCCCGCCCGTTGGCGACCAATGCGTCGGCGGCAAGGTCTGCAGGGGTGCTGTGCCGTATTGGGCCAGCAGTATGGCGGAAAGCATGATAAAGCCGCCAAACATCATGATGCATTGAAAAAAGTCTGTTTTGGTGACGGCTGAGAATCCGCCGCGCCAGAGATAAAGCACGATAAAGACGGCAGTCAACAGGATGGCCAGTGACTGAGAAATGCCAAAAGTCATGGAGAGGAGCGTGCCCATGATGAGCATATAGGCTGCAGGCAGGCTCGTTAAAAAGACCAGGATGGCTGCAAATCTGCCCACGTGGCGCCCATACGTTATGCCGAGGCGGTGAGGGAGCGTCAGGGAATTGGATTCGCGTGCGCGTTTGCATAGCAAGAGGGCGAAGAGAAGTGCACCGATGTAGTAGGGAACGCCAAAGACGAGCCAGCTTGATATGCCGTAATTGTAACTATATTCACCAACCCCCAGAATACCGCCATACCATGTTGAGACTGTCGTGGCGATGAATGCAGGGAGCGTGAGCGCCCGTCCGCCCAGTAAATAGCCTGCCTGGCTCTTGTCATTCGTCTTGAGAAGAAGCCCCACGGCAAGCGTTGCAGCTAGAAAAAGAACAATGAGAATCTGATCAATAGGTGACATGTTGCAAAGTTATGGGATGCGGGGGAAGTGTTTCCCGGAGCGGTGTATTTTTTGTAGAGACGTGTCGCGACACGTCTCT
>JAFOHE010000018.1 GCA_017421975.1 Pseudomonadota bacterium | reverse complement strand
GACGACAAGAGCCTATCCTGTCATCACCTATACGGATGGAAAGGATGTCCGAATTGAAACCATTCCTCGTGATACAGATAAACGTTCGGTGCAGATATGTAAATTATCCGACGACGATCTGGCTAACGACTTGTCTATCAGACTTGAAAAAGGCGGTTGCGCAGGAATCATCGTGAATTCCGTCACAAGAGCGCAGAAGTTCTACAAAGTGCTTGCAGAAGAGTTTGGTCAGGAAAAAGTCATTTTGTTTCATTCACGTTTCCTTATGCCCGATCGCGCCGAGATTGAAAAAACAATCACAGGCATACTTGGAAAACCTGACCATGACACGCACCGCCCGGATTTCATGATCGTGATCGGGACACAAGTACTCGAACAATCGCTCGACATCGATTTTGATGTGCTTTATACAGATATTGCACCGATGGATTTGCTTATCCAGCGCATGGGGAGGCTTCATCGGCATCACCGCACGAGACCAATAGAATTGTGTACACCAGTGTGCCATGTCTTGGGCATTCAGGACAATGCAACGTTTGACCGAGCCTCCGTCGCCGTCTATGGCAATTACCTGCTCATGCGAACTTCCGCTTTGCTGCCACATACAATCTGCATTCCCGATGATATCTCGGGTCTGGTCGATGACGTTTATAGCGACCATTGCCAAATTGCCGGTCTGCCTGCAGATCGTTATGATGAGGCCACCAAACGCTACCTAAATGTCATCATGGGCAAAGAAGGACGAGCCAAAACTTTCAGGCTCGGTCCGGCAAATACCAGCCGTCGTTCATCTTTAAATGGTTGGTTGGACTGTGACGGAGGCAATGTCGAGGAAACTGCCGCCGTCCGCGACATTCAGGAAAGTCTCGAGGTTATTTTTGTTCGGGAAGGTGCAGACGGTTATCTGCACCTCATGGATGATGACCAGACACCGATTTCCCGCAATGAAACGCCTTCTGATGACATGGCACGCGAAATCCTCAAATACAGCCTGACGCTTCCAATAGGAATCGTTCAAAATTTTGACGCCACATTATCGATCCTCGAAAAATGTTGTGAACCGCTTTCCATCTGGCAAAAGTCGCGCTGGTTAAAAGGAAATATCATTCTCATTCTCGATATCAACGGACAATTCAAAGAGCTTCCGGGTTTTGTGTTGACATATTCAAAATCCGAAGGCCTTTCTTATCAAAAGGAGCAAACGAATGCCTGACAAAGAATTCAACCTGCTTCATGAACCCTGGATAATGGTCATGAAACACGACGGTTCTACAGGAGAGGTGTCAATACTCGATGCCTTTCGCCATGCCCACGAATATCGTTCTATCGCCGGAGAATTACCCACTCAGGATGTTGCCGTGCTGAGGCTTCTTCTGGCAATTCTTCATGCTGTTTTTGGTCGAGTCGATACCCAGGGACAATACGCCCCGTTGTGCGAAGGCGATGCCGATCAAGCGCTCGACCGATGGGAATCACTTTGGAATGCCGGTCAATTCCCCATGCAGCCGATCGAGCGATACCTCACCAATCCTAAAATCGAGGAGAGGTTCTGGCTGTTTCATCCCGAAACACCGTTCTATCAGGTGGCGAAGATGATAGGCGGCACTGAATATTCGGCAGCCAAACTTAATGGTGTTCTCTCAGAAAGCGGCAATAAATCCAAATGGTTTAGTCCCTGTACTGGAAAAGCCAAGGAAACATTAACATATTCCGAAGCTGCCAGATGGCTTTTGAACATAAATGCGTTTGACGATACTTCAGCAAAACCAACACGTGGGTTGAATTTACCAAGTGTAGGTGCCGGCTGGTTGGGCAAACTCGGCATTGTATACGCAAATGGAAATAATCTCTTTGAAACTATTATCCTAAATTATATTGTCCTTAAAAATGGCACTGAGCTCTATGGGCCTGAAAATCCTGTTTGGGAACGCCCTGTAAAAACTGACGAACGTTCAGAAATTGCCTATCCAGACAATCTTTCTGAACTTTATACACTCCAGTCTAGAAGACTTTTGCTCAAGCGTATCGATGATGTTGTCACAGGCTTTAGATTATTGGGTGGCGATTTCTTTCAAAAAGAAAATGCACTTATAGAACCCATGACTATCTGGAAAAACACTGCCAAAAAAGAGTCTGACCCAAAACTTCTTGTCCCGAAACGCCATGATGCTGAACGCCAGATTTGGCGCGATTTTGCTTCACTCGTTACCCAAAAATCCAATCATGTGCGTCCAGGTATTGTTGATTGGATTAATGTTTTATCTTCAGATACATCAGGTTATCTGCTAAACGCAGAAAAATGCATTCATTTCAGAACACCTGGTATTGCCTATGCCGATAAGGATTTTTTTATAGACGACATCATTGATGACACATTAACCATTCATACAAAATTATTATCGAAATTGGCTGAACATTATGTTGAAAGAGTTATAAACCAAATTGAAATCTGCGATGAACTTGTTAAACAACTGGGGTTTCTTGCCAAAAGTATTCAACTTGCATCTGGTGCTGGAAAAGAAGACAAACAACCAGATGGAGCCAAAAGTAATGCAATGACTCTCGGTTATGCTGGTCTTGATAATCCATTCAGAGTATGGTTGGAAACTATTATTCCTGACAAAACAGATATTGATAAAGCTTGTGACAATTGGTGGAAAATAGCACGAAAGATTATACGCGATATTGGTCGAACTCTAATTTCACAGGCGAGTTCCAAAGCCTTTATTAGCCATTCCGATTATAAAACTTCTCCCGAAGCTTATAATTGGTTTTTATACATCACATCTTCTCGCGAAATTCTGTTAAAAAAAGGAGGTAAAAAATGAGCGGTTCACAGCCTGAATACGATGAACTTGCTGCAGAATTTGTTAAAAACAAAATCTGGCAATTTATCAACAGAGATAAAGAGGCTGCAGTGCGATCAATATTGGCTCGACTTAGACGCGGGCTAGGAGAAAAACCAGGTGCCAATCCTGATATTTGGGACGACACACTTAGCAACATCCCCGAAGCTCTCATATCCAAAACGGGTATTCCTACTATGGGAGAATGGGCCATATATATCGCATTGACGCTTTTTGCCATGCATCAGCAGGGAAATGATCCCAAATCAGTATGCATGCATCAAAAAAGTAATTCACTCGGCCGGGCAGTCCGAATTCTCGCCGACAGAAAAGGCGAAGGTGGTGAAGTTGCTATAAAACGCCGTTTTAATGCAACTGTAACCAGTGAAAGTATCGAAGAGTTTTCGAACCATCTTAGAAGCATGATTCAATTGCTCAAGGCAGAAAGCATATCTCTGGACTACGAACAACTCACCCGAGACCTGTTCTGGTTCCAGATTCCAGACATGCGTGACAGACTGCGCCTCAGATGGGGTCAGGATTACTATCGAAGTAACGCCGCTTTATTCCTAGAAAATGAGTAATCATTATTACTCATGATTTCTTTTTCCATTCCATTTAATTAAAGGAGTTTATCATGGCCAATCTTTACGTCGACATTCACGTTCTTCAAACCGTTCCCCCTTCGTGCGTCAATCGCGACGATACTGGCAGCCCCAAAACCGCTGTGTACGGTGGTGTCACACGTGCCCGTGTCTCCAGCCAATGCTGGAAAAACGCCGTCAGATCCATGTTTCGCGAGAACCTGCCCAAAGAGGAGGTCGGTCAACGAACAAAACATATTTGTCGCCTCGTTGCCGACGAAATTTCAAGATTGGGTGGAACTGATGCCAGCAAGAAAGCTGAAAAAATTCTTGCAGCTGGTAAATTGAACTTGAAAGCTGATAAGAAAAACGCAGACGAACTCCTCACGGGCGCATTATACTTTATCAGTGACGCTCAAATTAAGGCAATCGCCAAACTCGCACTAGAGAATCCATCAGCAAAAACTGCAGATGTACAAAGAGTTATGAATGCGGAACCATCCATCGATATCGCCCTTTTTGGCCGCATGGTCGCCGATGATCCTTCTCTCAATACCGACGCATCCTGTCAGGTTGCGCACAGCATCTCAACGCACAAAGTTAGTAACGAATATGACTACTTCACCGCTCAGGACGACTGCAGCCCTGCCGATAATGCCGGTGCAGGCATGATCGGCACAGTCGAATACAATTCCTCAACGCTTTATCGTTATGCCACTGTTGCAGTTCATGCACTGCATGCTAACCTCAAAGACGATACTGCAAAAGCCGTCAGAACCTTTGTCGATGCTTTCATTCGTTCGATGCCGACAGGAAAACTCAATACTTTTGCCAATCGTACAGTGCCCGATGCTGTCATGGTGACGATTCGCACGGATCAGCCTGTCAACCTCGTCGGTGCCTTCGAAACACCAGTAAAATCCAGTGATAACGGCTATATCACCGAATCCTGTAACAAACTCGCTTCGCATGCCAAAGACACTTACGACAAATGGCTGGATGCGCCAATTTGCTGCTATGTCATTAGTAATAACGACGCGTTGAACAGCCTCGGCAATGCCGTATCCCTCAAAGAAATGCTGAATCATATAGAAAATGAACTAAACAGTCACCTTTCCTAGCGAGGTGTAATGATGAGCACACTGCTTTTGCAACTCAAAGCACCCATGCAATCGTGGGGAATCAGCGCCAAGTTCGACAGCCGTTCTACGGAACGCGTGCCATCCAAAAGCGCCATAATCGGTATGATTGCAGGTGCACTCGGCAGAAAACGCAACGAATCTGTCGACGATCTTAATGTCCTACGGTTCGGCTTGCGTGTTGACAAGGAAGGTATTTTGCTTCGAGACTTTCAAACAGCAAAAAATCCAAATAAAAAGACATCCGTCTATGGCAAACCTGGTGTATATCGCGATTACCTTGCCGATGCCGCATTCCTCGTTGGTCTTGAAGGCAAACAAGAATTGCTTGAATCCATTGCATTCGCACTCAAACACCCTGTTTATCCCATATTTCTGGGGCGACGATCATGTCCTCCGGAAGGACGCCTTGTACTCGGCATTCGTGACAATTCGCTTCTTGATGCCCTTAAGGCTGAACCCTGGATTGCAGATGACAAGGAGCGCGGACAAAAAGTCCGTTTTGTCCTGGACGCATCTGATGATGAGGAAGAATCTTATATTCTGCGCGATAATGCTGTCAGTTTTGATCAGAATTGCCGTCGCTTTGCTTTTCGTCGTATTCGCGACTTTCGCGATGTTACCGAGAATTTGGCGGAGGAAATTTCTGATCGAGAACCTGATACGCATTTTGATGCCATGTTATTTTAGGAGGATTATACCATGTTTCTTTCCCGCATAGAACTCGATCCTCAAAACCGCAACACGATGCGAGCACTCAACTGGCCCGTCGTCATGCATGGTGCCATAGAACGCAGTTATATAAACAAAGATGAACGTAAACTCTGGCGAGTAGATTATTTACAAAATCGATGCTATCTGCTCGTCCTGAGCGAATCGAAGCCCGATTTTACAAATCTGCGCGCGCAGTTTTGTAAAGACAATATATCATGGGAAACGCGCGATTATCAGCCATTAATCGACCGCATCCAGAATGGGCAGAAATACCGTTTTCGCCTGTGTGCCAACCCTGTACATTGTACCAAAAAGAAAGTCGGTCTTAAAGACAATCAACAACGAGGCAGGATTCGAGCACATGTCACACAGGATCAGCAATGTCTCTGGCTCATTGACAAAGCGATCCATTGCGGTTTTAGTGTCGATAAAGGAGAACCGTTTAACCATACCGATAGCGAGGGTAACAACATCACTTACTGGACGCATCCCGGTTTCGAAATCGTTCATACAACGTGGAGACATTTCAATAAAGATGCCAGCGATCGAAGCCGAAAGAATCTGGTGACATTGCGCACCGCAACTTATGAAGGCATTCTGACCGTTACCGATGCCGAGGTTTTCCGCAATAAACTTGTGGAAGGTATCGGACGTGAAAAAGCTTATGGCTGCGGACTTTTGACGGTCATTCGTATTAAAGATGTATAATCTTCGGGGGGCTGCCCCCCGCGTGGCTATTGGCTCACGCCAATACGCCACTCCCCCCGCCCGGCTATGTCTGACGACATACGCCGGGCATATGCACTTAACAAGAGTATTTCGCGCGTATCGCAGATAGCGCGAAAAGCGAGCCGTATTGTGAACGCAGTGAACAAAAGGCGAGCAAAATAAATATATAAAAGGAAACTAAAATGAATGAAATCCCTGGTATACAGAAGCCTGAGCTTAATGCGTTGCCCAAAATCAGGGATAGAATAACATTCTTATATTTGGAACATTGTGTAATAAACCGGCAGGATGGTGCAATCACCGTAGCTGATACGAGAGGCATTGTACATGTACCTGTTGCGGCCATCAGTGTTTTAATGCTTGGACCAGGAACTGACGTAACACATCGAGCTATGGAGTTGCTTGGCGATGCAGGTACAACTGTAATATGGGTGGGTGAACGTGGAGTGCGTTACTATGCTCATGGAAGACCATTAACGCATTCGGCTCGATTATTGATCAAACAGGCGTCTCTCGTTTCAAATGTCAGAACTCGCGTTGCCATCGCACGGCAAATGTATCAAATGCGTTTTCCCAATGAAGATGTTTCTGATTTCACAATGCAGCAGTTGCGCGGAAGAGAAGGCGCTCGCATACGTGCAATCTATAGAAAATTCTCTAAAGAAACAGGTATTCCATGGAGTGGAAGGAATTATGACCCCAACAATCTAGAATCAGGTGATCTTGTAAATCAGTCTTTATCTATTGCCAATTACTGTCTGTACGGTGTAATTCATGCAGTCATTGTTGTGCTTGGATGCTCACCAGGTCTGGGGTTTGTTCATAACAATCATGACCGTGCATTTGTATATGATATTGCCGATTTATACAAAGCACAAATTACAATACCCATTGCATTTATTATAGCAAAAAAGAATCCCCAGGATATTGAGGGAGAAACTCGAAGAGCAGTCAGAAATGCCATAGTGCAATTCAAAATTCTTGAACGAGCAACAAGAGATATTAAATGGTTACTGATGGGAAATGATACTAAGGATTTTGAAGATGATGACGAAATGGGAGATGTCGGCGTCCTCAATCTCTGGGACGATCGCGAGGGATCTGTTCAAAGCGGCATCTCGTATGGAAAACATCTATACGATGACGATGCTACCGATGAATCTGTCATGCAGGACCTTGCAGCAATAGAAGAAATGCTCCCAAGTGAAGAATCTAACGGAAAAGTGCTAGAAGATACACCTGCAGTTACCCGCCATTATCAACAATATGAAGATGATTTCTTTGCAGAACTGAATTTCGCCGATCCAGAACTGGATAATATCGACAATGAGTTTGAACACGAAAGTTTTTTATCGGTAGACGAAAGTATAAAAGAATGTACAAATGCCGTCGAAAACTCTGAAGATTCTAAGCCAAATAAGAGGTAAACACAATGGTTGTCATCACTCTGACAGATGTGCCACCATCATTGCGCGGCGATTTAACCAAATGGCTTTTTGAAATTAATGTCGGCGTATATGTCGGACAAATATCAGCCAGAGTCCGAGATGAACTTTGGAATCGCATTGTCAAAAATGCAAAAGTCGGTCGTGTTACAATGATATATCAAACGAACAATGAGCAACACTTTGCATATCGCATCCATAATTCATCGTGGAAACCTATTGATTTTGACGGATTGACGCTGATGATGCGTCCTCATGCTGAGACACCTCAAAGCTCAAGATTAAACCCCGGATTTAGCAATGCAGCGCACCGACGTATGGCAAGACGAATTCAAAAAGCAGAAATGATTAAACCAAAACCTGACGATACTCAATATATCAACGATAAATCTATAGATCCTAAAAATATTAATGATCACAACTCGAAGATTCCTGATAAAAAGACTGATTCTGTTGCGATTAAAGATACTCCAAATGAATCGAGTTCCAATTATTCACCCAAAATATCAACTAATGATTCAAATGCAAAAAAATTAACTCTACTGCCGCTCAAATCATCTGTTGATGAAATTGATCTTGGCTATATGATGCAAAGTATTCGGATTTCGGAAAGAGATAATTATGGTAAAAACAAGACTAGTGAAAAAATAAATCAAAACGATAGAAATTTAATTAAGAAGAATCATACGGATATTCAAATCAATCGCTCAGAGCCATCTGTTTCGTCCCAATGCACATCAACTATTTTTGCAGATAATTCAGCGAATTCTTATGTTGTGATAGATTTAGAAACAACAGGATTAGATGAAACTGAAGACGAAATTATAGAGT
>JAFOHE010000223.1 GCA_017421975.1 Pseudomonadota bacterium | reverse complement strand
ATCTAAAAAAAGGTGGACTCATCCTCCTCGATGGTGATCCCTATAGTATTGTAGATAAAACTGTCCAGACGCCGACGGCGCGTGGTGGCGCCACATACGTCAAAATTAAAGCCAAGAATCTTCGAACAAAACTCGTTCGTCAGGAATCCTTCAAAGCACCTGATCGTGTCGATGAGCCGAATTTTGAAGTCAAACCCTGTCAGTATCTCTATAACGAAAATGGCGAAAATTTCGTGTTTATGCTCAATGATGATTCCTATGAGCAGTTCTTGCTGACGCGTGACATGATTGAATACGAGCTCCAGTTCATCCGCGAAAATGAAGACTGCCGCGTGATGTTGCTTGATGGCGAACCCATTGGCATTCAGGTTCCCGATACCGTGACGCTTCGCGTCATCGAATGTGAACCCGCTGTCAAAGGTGATACCGTCACTGCTGCAACAAAGCGGGCTCGCCTCGAAACTGGCCTCGAAGTCCAGGTGCCCCTCTTCATCGAACAAGATACGCTCCTCGTGATTGATACGAAGGAAGGACGCTATCTCAAACGCGCTTAATTTGCCAAACGCTGCGCTTCTTACCGCCCAAATGGGCGGTTTTTTTGTGCTGCTTGGATAAACAAGCATCAATACTTTGTGTTTTGAACAGTTGCATGGCCTTTTTTTTGTGATTCATCTGGTTTTGGCGCATTTTATTCCATGATCGTGGTAAGACAGCAGAGCTGTGGCTTAAATAAGTGGGCTGCCATGATACATAAACGGATAAGCATGGATGGCGACGACTGGTGCAGTATCTGTTTGTACATTGCAGTGACATATTGATATACGTATGCTGCGATTGAGGCTTGTTCGATGCAGTCCGCAAAAGGATTGCCCTCACGTGTGGTTTTCGATTCTTTTTGGATGCCGGATAGGGTTTAACCATGAATTTTGATCTTTCTAAGGCTCAAAACGGCCAAAATAATCAGACGTTTGTCGGACAGATGAACGCGCTTGAAGGAAAAAAGAGCGCGTCTCATGATGAACAAAATAATGAACTCGGACTTGCAGGCGTTGATAAAACGGCTTTCGGCATTGCACTTGCCTCAAACGAGATGCCGGGCAATGTGGGGGCTGTGGGGGATACGGCGCAAAAAAGTTCAGACACGCTTCCCATTCCCCCAGGGCGTGCCCTCGATGACGATACTTCGGCTGCACAAAGCGATGCGCCCGCTCTGTTGCCGTTGGAAGCTGAAATCATCCATAACGATGCGCCAGGCGTCGATCTCAGCGCCCTCGATCATGCTATATCGGAAACAAACCAGAGGTCTGACACGAACTTATCGGCAACGCCGACGGAAACCGTGATCGCAGGAAAAATTCCCATCTATGGTGCTGAAGATAATGCGAGCGATGAGACAAGCATTCACTCGGAAGATAAGACTGATGCCAAGGATGCGGAACATTATGAGGTCAATGTCCGGCACTATGCAAGCTATGATAAGACGAATGAAAATGTCTATGCTGAGCAGACGCGCGAAAATCTACAATACGCTGCCAAAACGCCATGGGCTCGCTTCCTCGTCGATTTTATGAATGTCATGGTTCGGCCCATCCATTTTTGGGAAGGACAGGCGGAACATCAGGCAACCATGGCGCAAGTCCATTTCCCTCATCTCGTCATCCTCGTCTGCCTGCGTGCCATCGCTGTCTTCGTCGGTGGCTTCCTCAGACATGGGACGGACAAAATTGAGGAACTTATCTCGGCCATATCCCAGGCTTTGCTTATCTTTGTATTCGTCTGGCTCCTCGCACTCGTCTATTCCGGGATCATGGCGTTCGCCGCAAAGGGGTTTCATTTCTCAAAATGCCTCAATTTTGTCGCTTACGCCATTACGCCGCTCCTCGTGATCAATGTTTTGAGCGTTTTTCCCATCCCGCATATCAGCATGATTTGTGACTTGATTGCATTGCCCTACGTCTTTGTCGTCCTCGGCGCAGGCATGCTGCCGTTCCTCAAAGTGCCCGAAAAAAATGCCCCTATTCTATGCGGCCTCTTCTGCGGACTGATGATGTGCTTATGGAGTGTCGTGCCGATTCTTATGCCGCGACTCATCAGTATTCACTAATCCAATAGGCGTGCGGTTATGGCTGTGACGGTAATCGAGACGATTCCTGAATTTCTGGAATCCCTGAAACTTAAAGGTTATTCTTCAAATACGATCGAGGCTTATGCCGGTGATCTCGAAAATCTCGCCGAATTTTTGACTTCGACGGGACATGCTGACCTGCCTGTTGAACGCCTCACAAGGCAGGTGATGCGCGTATGGCTTGCACGTATGGCGGAGCTGAAACCAGCTTCGCGGGCGCGGCGCGTTTCCGCAGTCAGAAGTTTGATTCACTATCTGATACGACAGGAAAAAATGTCCCGCTCGCCTGTGGTCAATTTGCAAACGCCAAAAATTAGCAAACAGATTCGAAACATTTATTCCGTCGATCAGATTTCGATCCTGCTTGCTTTGCCGCCCGATGCTTCCGCATTATGCATACGCGATACGACGGCTTTTGAACTCATGTATTCGAGTGGGCTTCGTGTTTCGGAACTCGTCGCTGTCAATATCGAGGACTTCGATTTTATTGAGGGGTGGATTCGCGTCCTCGGAAAAGGTAATAAAGAACGTGAAGTCCCTGTAACCACAACAGCCATTGAGCTCATCGGACGCTATCTGGCGGAGGTCAGACCCGCGCTTGTTGATAAAAATGGGGGACAGGACGAACACGCACTCTTGCTGAATGCCAGAGGGGGACGCATTACGGCGAGAAGCATACGGCGTCTATTACATGAAGACGAGGAACAAAAGGGACTCGACGGCGATGTCTCTCCACACGGCTTAAGACACGCATTCGCGACACATTTGCTCGAAGCAGGTGCAGATGTCCGCGCCATTCAGGAACTCCTCGGACACGAAAAATTATCTACGACTGCAAGGTACGCTCACAACGATTTTGAACGCATTATGCGTGTCTATGATGCGGCGCATCCACGCGCACATGCAAAATCCGATTGAACGATCGTGTTCTGTGATGCATTTCTTCGCAGATGGATGATGAAGAGATTTCGAAAATTATTCGCCCTGTGACGTGAACTTGTGGTAACAACGTGTCCTCAATTGCCGGAAATTCCCGGCTCATAATGAAGGAAGATCTATGATCATCGATATTTTTACTTACTCTGATGCCAGCAACGACGCGGCTTTCTCTGCTGAAACGCTCATTGATGCCGCTAAAAATGCCGGCCTTGACGGGATCTGCATTACCGATAAAAATGCTTCCGCGCATGCCAAAAAACTTGTGGCTGCAGGCAAAAATGCCGGTTTTTTTGTCGGCATTGGGCTCGAAATCACAACGACAGCCGGACGCGTGACCGTCTTTCCAAAGACGCTGGATGCTGATTTCCTCGCTGAATCTTGGAAAACTCTCGGGGATTTGCCAGATCCCGCAGACGTCCTCAATTTCTTCCACGAAAAAGGTGCCGTCGTTGTCGCTCGCGATGTCTTTAACCGCGGTGAGGGGTTGAGAGACGCTGTCCATCGCGTCAAAGATACCCAGGGGCGTGGGTTTGATGGCGTCGATACCGTCGCCGCCTATCGACGAAGAATTGACAATGAGCTTAGCATTGAGGCGCAAAATGTCTTGGGCGTGCCCGCATGCGCAGGCTCCGGTACTTTCGACGATATCAAGACAATCGGCACGTGTGCTACGCTTTTTACGAAACGTATTCGCTCTCAGGCCGATTTCGTCGATGCGATGAAAAACGAAAAACATTGGGCTTGTACGCTTCGTGATTTGGGCGATGCTTGCCCCATGGGAACACCGCCTCGCACCGATGAACCGCGCTATGACCGCGCTTCGGATAGACCGCGTGACGCTCAGCGACAACGCGGTCGCAGTGAACACCGTAACGGGGATCGCTCCACAAACGGTGCGCGGCAACGAAAGGATGGACGTGCGCACGCGGCAGATAAAAAGGATGCTCGACCAAGACGTGATGAGCGTTCGGATCGCCCGCGACGACCAAATAGACCGCGACAGCCCAAAGCATAGGCCGCTATTTCTTGATTTCATTCCGTTTCACGCGTATGATGCTTAAACGCGTGTTCGTGCGTCTCTCGATTTGATTTGCCTTTTGGTAACAGATCGGGCAAAAATACGGATCGCTTATCATGCGTTATTTAATCTGATCTCGTTTGATTTCAGCCTGATGATTTCCGCTTTTGGAGGCTTAACATGAAAAAATCTCTTATCGCTGTGCTCGTCCTCGTGAGCGCGGCTTTCGCTTGTATGGGTTGCAAATCCTGGGCTCCCAGTACCACGGAACAGGGAAAGTGCTCTGTCGACCGTCAGTGGGTGCCTCCTAAACAGGATGCCGATGGTAACTGGAAAGAAGGTTACTGCGAATGGATGCCCGGAAAAGCCGGTTAACGAGCTTTTTTCGCTTGCCGCCGAAGCACAACGTGCTTCGGCTTTTTTTGTGCCCTTTTGATTGACATAGAATATCGATTCTCTTAAAATAACGCGGTTTTTTTTGGCCCTCTTGAAAAAGAGGGTAAGGAGAGGTTATGCCCCAATTTACCGATACGATTAACAGACGTCGTACATTTGCCATTATTTCTCACCCTGATGCCGGTAAGACAACGCTGACTGAAAAATTGTTGCTCTACGGAGGGGCCGTCCATACTGCCGGTTCGGTCAAAGCGCGTAAAAGTGATAGACATGCCACGAGCGATTGGATGGCGATGGAACAGGAACGCGGTATCTCTATTTCCACCTCTGTCATGCGTTTCGAATGGAACGGATGTGAGATGAACTTGCTTGATACGCCGGGACATAACGATTTTAGTGAAGACACGTACAGAACGCTCGCTGCCGCTGACTCCGCGATCATGCTCATCGATGCTGTCAAAGGTGTCGAACCTCAGACAATTAAGCTCTTTGAAGTCTGTCGTATGCGTGGCATACCTATCGTGACTTTCATTAATAAAATGGATCGCGAAGGACGTGATCCGCTCGAGCTTCTCTCCGAAATTGAAGATGTCCTCGGCATTCCTACGACGCCAGCAACGTGGCCCGTCGGACAGGGAAAAGCTTTCTGTGGCGTCTACGATCGTTGGCACAAAAGACTCCTCAAATTCGAACGCGCTGACGGTGGCTCAAATAAAGTCCCCATTATTGAAGCCAGTATTGATGATCCTGCGCTTAAAGCCGAGATCGGACAACGCCTCTATGAAAACCTCGTTGAAGGCATTGAACTCCTTGATGGTGCTGGCTCTGATTTCGACCGCGACGCCTATTTGCGTGGGCAAATGAGCCCCGTTTTCTTCGGAAGCGCGCTCACAAACTTTGGTGTCGAACCCTTCCTCGATGCTTTCGTCGATCTTGCGCCCGCTCCGCGCGAACATATCACGGTCGATGGCGACGTCGTCATGCCCGATGATGATGTCTTTTCCGGGTTCGTCTTCAAGATTCAGGCAAACATGGATCCGCGTCACCGCGATAGAATCGCCTTCTTCCGCATCTGCTCCGGACGCTTCGAACGCGGCATGCAGGCCACGCTTCAACGGACTGGCGCAAAACTTACCCTCTCAAAATCACTCACTTTTATGGCTCAGGAACGCGTCAATCTCGATGAGGCTTTCGCAGGCGACATCGTCGGACTCTGGGACTCCGGACAGCTCCACATCGGTGATACGCTCTGTTCCTCAAAATCGATCGTCTACGAAGGTATCCCACGCTTTAGCCCCGAAAACTTCGTCCGCGTCGTCCTCAGAGACCCGCTCAAACGTAAACAGCTCAAAAAAGGACTCGATGAACTCTCCGAAGAAGGCGCGGTCCAGGTCTTCTACGATCTTCAACGTATGGAACGCGATCCCATCCTCGGCGCCGTCGGTAAACTCCAGTTTGATGTCGTACAGAATCGACTCCAAACGGAATACAATGTCAACGTCACATTCGATGGACTCCCTTATCAGCACGCTCGATGGATCGAAGGCAATCTCGATCCCGCCGATATTAGCCGTCGAAGCGGTACGCTCTGCTTGCACGATATCGAAGACCGCTTGATCGTTCTCTTCCAGAGTGAATGGATGATGCATCGGATCATCGACGATTATCGTGATAAAAATGTTAAATTCATTGCTGCTGTTCAGCCAGGACGTAAAGCCCTCTAATGCTTAAAGCTTCAAATGTCATATTTGGGGCTTTTTTATGGCATAAATAAGTTCATAAGATGTTTATTGGAATAGGGCGTCCCTATTGACGGCGTCAATACGGGACGCTTGCGTCGCTTTTCAACTTTCGTTTTAAGCCTTCTGGCTTAAAACGAAAGTTTCAATACGCGCCGCTATGCCTGCCTTGCTTCGCATACGGCAGGATGGCTATACATGGTATCATGTTGTATTCTCAATGAGGTTGTATGCAAGACACGGCGTCTCAAACAAAAGATATTCAGTCCACTAAAAAAACAATCCGTTCCGGATTTATGTGGCTGGGCATTGCCAGTATTGTCTCCCAGGCACTCGACGCCATCTCGACGATCGTCGTCATGATGTTCATTACAAAAGCCGATATGGGGCTTGCAACCATTGCCGTCCAATTTTCAAAATGCGTTGAAGCGTTTATCGCCCTGGGCGTCGGTAAGGCTCTCGTGCAGGATAATGATCTCACCGAAAATGAAACACATTCGCTTTTTTGGTTGGCTGTCGGGTTTGGCCTCTTGCTTGCCTTGATACTCTTGCCTGTGGCTTGGGGGTTGTCGTGGTTTTATCATAATGATTTTCTCGTTCCACTCTTCCTCGTTTGTATTATCGATATTGTATTTCTAAATATTGGTGAAGTTCCAAAAAAAATTGTTGAAAGAAAATTAGAATATTCAAAATGTACTTTTATTTTTGTCATAGCAACGCTCTTTTCGAGCCTCTCAAAAATTGGTCTTGCTGTCTTGGGAACAGGGGCTTGGTCACTCGTCGGCTCTTACACCATTTATGGTTTGTTTTTCATGGTGTCGGCATTTGCTATGTCTAAATATAAACCAAAATGGCATTTCAAATGGCTGGAATGTAAACGGTTTGTTCAGTTCGGTTATAAATATTGTTTTTCAAATCTCATTGAAACGCTAAATAAAAATATTCATTATTTTGTCATTGGTAAATATTTTGATGAATCTGTTCTCGGCGTCTATCGCGTGGGATACGAACTCGCAATGACTCCGGCTTTGGCGCTTCTCAATGTCGTCAACCAAAGCTCGTACGCCGTCTTTGCCAAGATTAAAGACAAAAAAGATGAATTATCCAAAATATTTGCATGGAATCAGGGAAATATCGCTATTTTTGCAGCTGTCCCTATTATATTTATTCTTTTTTGTTCCAAAGACATTTTCTCGCTCATCAATGATGGTGAATGGATGGCTGCAGTCTCATTCATCCCTCTTGCTCTGGGGGTCGCTTTCATCAAATCACTTTTGCAAACTTTCCCTGAGCTTTATCGCGCATGTGGAAAACCCGATTATTCCTTAAAAACAGATGCTTTTGAATGTATTTTAATCGGTGCATTCTTTATGATCGCTTTGATCATTTGTAAATGTCTCGGATTTGGCGATGACGCTTCGCTTAAACTCCTCTTTAGTGCCTGGATCGCACTCTTCGTGCCGCTCTTCTTTTATCACCGTAAGCTT
>JAFOHE010000222.1 GCA_017421975.1 Pseudomonadota bacterium | reverse complement strand
TATATTTGGGAATAGGTATTTGGCATGATTTGAATTTTTTCTCGAAAACCTCTAACGAGGTTTATATGGGTTGATTTTGCTTTTACCCCCGGCGTTGCCGGGGGCTACTCGCCCAAAGCCCTACGGGCTTTATATAATGCATTATCTACAAACTTTGCGTGTATAGATAAAAACATACGAACAACTGGACTTGCATATTTCCACATCGTCATGTTTAGCTTGAGAATTCAGGTTAAATATATATAATATAAATATATGGTGATGTTGAATCCTAATTCTAAATCCTAGAAAACTACTGCTATGGAATATTTATCCATCATATATCATGTGTGTTATTCCTTAATACCAAAATCATATTCATGGAGTGCGAAGGCGATATTAATCGCGTGATCGGAACAACGTTCGAGGTCACTTGACATATTTGTAAATACGACGCCGGCGAGTGGGTCACATGCCTGATTGAGCAGGCGTTGGATATGATTATTGACGATTTTCTTTTCGAGATCATCGACGGATTGCTCGAATTGCTCGGCTTCAGGCAGCTTTTCAAATGTCTCATGCTCAAAAATGTCGATGCAAAAAGCAATGGTTTTAAGCGAAAGTGTGGCCAGTGTGCGGAGTTCTTCTATGGCTTCATCGGAAAGTTTTGAATTTTTCGATTTGACCTGATTCTCGTATTCCACAATATTTTCGGCGTGATCCGAAATGCGTTCAATATCGGCGACGACGAGCGTCATTTGTGAGATGCGGTTTCGTTCATGTCCCGTCATATTGAGCGTACGAATTTTAACAAGGCGTTGCGTGATAGCATGGGTGAGATAATTAACGCTTAGTTCTGTTTCTTCGACGTGTTCAGCTTCTTTATCATCTGATTTGAAAAAGCAATCGACGGCAGTCTGAAGGTTGCGATACGCAATCTTAGCCATACGCGTGATTTCGAGCTTTGCCTGATAAAGTGCGACAGCAGGCGGTAAATTGCCTTCTTGCATATAGAGCAGTTGACGATCTTGGAGTTTTGCCGTCTCTGCTGGAAGAATAGGGATGATTTTTTGTGCAATTTTAACGAGATATGTTGTAAAGGGCAAAAGCAGAATGACTGCGATAACGGCGAAAATGGTATGGGCGTTTGCAACTTGGCGTCCGATGTTGTCGGGCGACAGAGCTTTAATCAGTTCGAGGCTTTGTGGGATAAGCGCAATAATGGTGAGTAATATGGATGCTCTTAGAAGATTAAAAACGAGATTGAGGATCGCAGTGCGTTTGCCATTTCGGTTAGTTGTCAATGATGCGAGGATATTGGGCGTTACAGAGCCTATGGCTGCACCAATAACGAGATAGACGGCCATTTCGAAGGAGATAATGCCTTGTATGGCGAATGTCTGAAATATGACGACGGAGGACGAGGAACTCTGTAGCAACGCGGTAAAGAGAACACCAAAGAGAACGGCGAGTGCTGGATGTTCGAGCGTTTGTAAGAATTGAATAAACTCGGGGCTCTGCGAAAGCGGGGAAATGGAGCTGCTGATGATGGATATCCCCAGAAAAAGCATACCAAATCCGAGGATAATGGCACCGATGTGGCGGATCATCGTTTTTTTGACGAAGAGGCACATCATGGCACCGATGAACAGAATGAGCGGTGCATAAGCGCCGAGGCTGAAAGCTGTGATCTGTGCAGTAATCGTCGTGCCGATGTTCGCGCCCATGATGACGCCGATGGCCTGAAGTAATGTCATCATACTGGAGTTGACAAAGCCGATAACCATCATGTCTGTTGCGGCAGAACTCTGTATGAGAATGGTGACGAGCAAGCCGATAAAAACAGCGGAAAAACGGTTCCCTGTTGCGTGTTCGAGGATAGTTTTGAGTTGATCGCCAGCAGCGTTTTTAAGGCCGGTTGACATGATGGACATGCCATAAAGGAAAAGACCGACGCCGCCAAGAAGCGCAAAAAATCCTAAAAGATCCATGTATGCTCCAAAACGAGGATCTGCCGAAAGGTGGAGAATTCACACCTTCGCACATTGTATTCGCTTTTAGCGTATATTTGCAAAAAAAAGCAAACAGAATATGAAGCCTGAATAGTGATTGTGATACAATATAATTGTGAAAAACTAAATATTATAGCGAATTATAATAAATTTAGCGATGATATATCCGTCAAAGGAGCACACGCGCTGCGTGGCGCGTTTAATTGAGATTGGCAGTGTTACGCCATGTCATGCGGAGCTAATTATATGAGCGTTTGCGGTGCCGTATGGAGCGCAGCGAGAAGGCACCGCGCGTTCCGCGTATGGAGCGAAGCGAGAAGCGGGCGCCACAACACCAACTAGATAGAAGCTCTTTCGATGCAAGCACCGAGGGAACGCAGTTTTTCGTCAACACGTTCGTAGCCACGGTCAATTTGACGAATGTTGTAGATCGACGATTTGCCTTCAGCGCTGAGGGCAGCGATAAGGAGAGCCATGCCGGCACGGACGTCAGGGGATTCGAGTCGGGTACCAATGAGTTTGCTTTTGCCTGCGACGACAACGCGATGGGGATCACAGAGGATAATTTTGGCCCCCATGGCAACGAGGGAATCGACAAAAAACATGCGCCCTTCGAACATTTTTTCGAAGAAGATGACGTTTCCTTCACATTGGGTGGCCACAGTAATGGCGATACTCATGAGGTCAGTGGGATAAGCCGGCCAAGGGGCGTCGTCAATGGTAGGAATGGCATCATGAAGGTCAAGTTTGATGCGCATTTCCTGGTCTTGCGGGACAATGATGGCTGTGCCGTCAGGGATAATGCAAATGCCGAGTTTTTCGAAAACCATGCGGATTTTACGCATATCGGACATGCGGACATTTTCGATTCTGATTTCGGAGTGTGTCGTTGCGGCGAGGCCGATATAAGAGCCTATTTCGAGGTAATCCGATCCGATAGTGTGTTCGGTTCCATGAAGGCCACCAGTGCCATGAATGGTGAGCGTGTTTGAGCCGATGCCTTCAATATGTGCGCCCATGGAGGAGAGCATGCGGCAGAGCCCTTCAACGTGGGGTTCGCAAGCAACGTTTCTAAGGACTGTTTCACCGCGTGCGAGGACGCTTGCCATGACAGCGTTCTCTGTTGCCGTGACGGAAGGTTCGTCAAAAAAGACGTCATTTGCCATGAGGTGTTTGGCTTTAAGATGATAAGCATCACCGATATCAATGTGTGCGCCGAGACCTTGAAAAGCGAGAAAATGTGTATCGAGGCGTCGGCGGCCAATGACATCGCCGCCTGGTGGAGGAAGATGGACTTCGCGCTGTCGCGCCAGCATGGGGCCAGCAAATAATATCGAAGCGCGAACCTTTTTGCACAAATCAGCACTGAGTTCATTTTTATTGACGTGTTCGCAACAGAGACGAACTGTATTGCTTTTTTCGTCTGTGAATCCCGCTTCACCACCGAGATCTCGGATGATCTCCATCATGACTTCCACGTCTTTGATACGTGGTACATTGTGGAGAACCACTTCCTCTGTTGTGAGGAGACTGGCTGCGAGTGCCGGCAGCACTTCATTTTTGTTTCCGCCAGGAATAAGCGTTCCACTGAGCTGATGACCGCCTTCAATAATGAACTTTTCCATAATTCCATCCTTGGTAAACGTTGAACAAAGGCTCACACATCCTGTGACCATCCCTTTTATTCTATCGCATGTCGTTCTGTGGTCAAAATAATGAGCAACGTATTTGTAGGGACGTTCCATTTGTTTGGATGTTCCATGGAATGCCCTGCAAAAAGAACGTCCTATTTATTTTCCTCAGTTTTGCCAATATTTCAGAGTGGTAGCCTGTGCATCTTCCCTCGTCATGCAAAACTTTTGCATAAGATAAAGAATGGTGTCATCCTCTGATTTTCCCAAATCCTGGCAAGTCTGGACAGCAGATCGATTTTTCCGTTTTCGAACCCCTCTTTTTTTCCGTTTTTGAACCCTTCAGCGCGTAATGTCTGTTCCCATTTGGTTAAGACATCATTCATCGTCATTTGTTTTTCTCCTTCATCATGGTCAGTATTGATATCGATACAATAGTTTCGATGGGTGACAGCTGCAAGCGTTGCAAGCAGCTCATCAACGTGCCGAATAATCCTTGTGTCCGCAGGAATTTTTCCTGTTTCGCGAATGGCACATAGCGTATCAGCAAGGATTCTAAAATCCCCTGAAAGCATTGCGCGATCTTCTTGCGATAACCACGCCACATTCGTTACCGTTATTTTATAATCTTGAAAGAATTCTTCAAGCGCGGGTGGCACAGAAACAATATTTTTAAGTGACAGAGGCCACGCCCATTGGTGCGTGTAGCTAAAGTTGATGACGTGCGAAAAAATGGGGGACAGTGGGATCAGTGGTGGAGACTTGACTGCATTGGATGCCTGATAACGATACCGCGTCCAGTTATACCCCATTATGCGTATTGGCATCAGAGGATCAATGTCCGATTGATTTTCGAATCCCAAAACGAGTATTCCCAGGCTAAGTCCATCATAAAGCTTGACGACGTCGCGTCGGAGTTCTTTTGGTTTGCCATTTTCCAGGTGATGATACTCTGTTGCGGCTTCTTGCAGACGATCAGGATCAAGCTTCAACTTGTCTTTGAAAACAAACGCTGAGAAGACGTCCGCAAATTCGTCATTGAAGTTGAGGAGTAGTTTTTCTGTTTGATCTGGATTTCCCATATTGCCTCCTGTGGGTGATAAGACGCGTGGACCCTGGATTCTCAAGCTAAACATGACGATGTGGAAATATGCAAGTCCAGTTGTTCATATGTTTTTATCTATACACGCAAAGTTTGTAGATAACGCATTATATAAAGCCCGTAGGGCTTTGGGCGAGTAGCCCCCGGCAACGCCGG
>JAFOHE010000221.1 GCA_017421975.1 Pseudomonadota bacterium | reverse complement strand
GGACGAGGATTTTTCATCAAACAAGGTATCAACCTAACGAACACGCCATAAGCCAAAAGCCAACCTTGCGTAGATGACAAAACCTTGCAGGGACGTTCCAAAAAACGTCCCTGCAGGGGTTACGCTTTCGCTTTTTTATTGTCATCCCAGATCTGCTGAAGCATGCCATTGACAAAATTGCGGCTCTTGTCTGATCCGAAGGTCTTGGACAATTCCACGGCTTCATTCATATAGACGGATGTCTGAGAAACCTTGCAAAACAGAAGTTCGTATGTCGCAATACGAATGATATTGAGATCATTGACGCTCATGCGTTCGAGACGCCAATTCTTACTTGATTTCTGAATCATCTCATCGATTTCTTTGAGATGGTTCATAAGAACTAAAACGAATTTTCTGGCTTCATTGAGGACAAAACGACCGCGTGCATTCAAAATACCCTTATCATCCCCAAAAACATCAATCGGAAAAGTATCCAAAAAGAAGTCATCGTCCCGCACAACGCGAACGAGGCTATCCATATCGGCAACCATCGCATCAAGCGTCCGCGTCTGACGATAACGCATCTCATACATCAGCGCGAGCGTAAAGGCACGCATCGTCTTGCGCATACGCGTGCGTTGACCAGTAATGATCTGCGTCGCATTCTTTGTCGTGCCACGATAGGATTCCCCTGTCTCTGAATTCGATTCTCCAAGCAAACCAACCACACGCGCAATCGCATCTTCACAAAGAATAGACGACGATGTGCGAAGATTCGAAAGAAAATCCTTGATCAATACCGACAAAACCGCCTCACGCCATGGCACGATCTCATACCTGGCAACATGTGTCAGCGCAAGGATATCCGAGACCACCTGATCGGGAATATCTTCGTAAGGCGCACCACCGTTGACAATGGCACGCACTACGCTCATATCTGCCGATTTATAATTCTCTGACGAAAAAGCGTCGACCCACAATGTTTCCGGAAACATCTTCTGGCATAACATCATGGCTGCGACATCACGCGTCTGAACAAAAACATCATCTAATTTTTCTTTCCCGGCTGACCGGTTCATCTTTTTATTCATGCTTATTTCCATTTCATGCTGAAAAATGACGGGGCGTTGCGGGGTGTCCCCGCACGAGGGGGGAGCGGCGTATTGACCGCACGTAGTAGAGACGTTTCGTAAAACGTCTCTACTACGACAAACGGTCAATAGCCGCGTGGGGGGACACTTTCCCCGCCAAGTGTCAGATATTGGCAAAAAGATCGGCCATTTCTATGGCGGCAAGGGCCGCTTCCGCGCCTTTATTGCCTGCCTTTGTGCCCGCTCGGTTAATCGCCTGGTCAAGCGTCTCGGCCGTTACGACGCCATAAGCCACAGGAAGACCATATTCCAATGCCGTCTGGGCAATCCCTTTGGTACATTCTGCTGAAATATAATCAAAATGCGGTGTTTCCCCACGAATGAGGCAGCCTAAGCAGATAATGGCATCCACACCGCCCTTCGAAGCCAGCTTCTTCGCGAGAACGGGAATCTCAAAGCAACCGGGAACCTTATAAATATCAAGGGTTTCAGCATCACCACCATGACGGCGGATCGTATCGACGGCGCCTTCCAAAATGCGTTCCGTCAAAAAGCTGTTAAATCGCGCCACGATAATCGCGAATTTTTTCCCTTGAGCATTAAGAATTCCCTCATGAATCACAGGCATAATTTTAATCCTTATTTTTAATGTAAAGGCGGATAAACGTATCAGGCAGCGTCCTGCTTACGGACGCGTCATGGATAAAGTTTGAACAACGTGGAGGCCAAAACCGTCCAGGGCGGACATTTTTTTAGGCGAATCCGTCAAAAGCGTCATGTCGGTAATGCCAAGCGCCCTGAGACACTGAGCGCCAATGCCGTAGAAACGGAGTTCGGGCGGCACGCGATTGACCGCTTCTTCATCGACTTCGGGCTTGACATTGGCGTCAATCGCCTCTTCAAGGGACGTCGATTCACGCGGAATATAAAGGACAACACCACAACCGTTTTGGCGGATGCGTTCGAGTACGCTGACAATCGAATTGCCGGAATCATCGAGGGCAAGCGCATCGACCCAAAGCGCACCGCTGTGGACGCGGACGAGCGGCGTCTTGCCACAATCCTTGTCCCAGCCATACGACAGCGCTAAATAACGAGAACCGTCGATCTCACTTCTAAAAATATGTGCCGTAAAGCCTGCCGCAATCCCCTTTTGAAGCACATCCGTCTTGATACATCGGACGAGCGACTCACTTCGGAGCCGATAGGCAATCAGATCCGCAATCGTCACAATCGGCATCTGATGAATCTGGGAAAAGACCTCCAGGTCAGGCATACGTGCCATCGTGCCGTCTTCTTTCATAATCTCGCAAATCACACCGGCAGGCACGGTCGATCCACATAATTTCGCAAGATCGACGCTGCCTTCTGTCTGACCCACGCGGACAAGGACGCCACCAGGGCGAGCACTAATCGGAAACATGTGGCCAGGACGCGCCAGATCTTCTGCACGACACTTCGGACTGACTGCAGTACGTATCGTCGTCGCTCGATCCGCTGCACTAATCCCCGTCGTCACGCCGCGTGCCGCCTCAATACTCACATGAAAAGCCGTGTGAAAACGGCTCGTGTTATGCGCCACCTGCGGTTCGATGTTGAGTTCCTTCAGACGATCCGACGTCATGGTCAGGCAGATCAGTCCACAGCCATAATGCGCCATAAAATTGATATCCGCTGCCGTACAATGCTCCGCCAACATACACAGGTCACCTTCATTCTCCCGATGTTCGTCATCGACAAGAATGATCATCCTTCCCTGTTTCAATACCTCTATGGCTTCCTCAATCTTTGTCAGCATATTATCCCCGTTTCTACCCATTTTGACCCGCGCCTTCATCGATTTACGCGTTCAAGAGGATTTCTGACTGAAGACGCGCAAAGCAAAATGATGCTCCGACTGGGCAACTCAAAGCCCTAAAAACCCTGCATCCCGCAACTGTTCCATGGAGACGGACGGGCAACGTTTCTCTATATCACTACTCTCGCCGTGCACGCAAGAAAGCAGTTTCTCGACATACTTGCCAATCATGTCACACTCCAGATTGACCACGCGGCCTACTTGCCAAAACGCCGGCTCAAGCACCCCCTGAGAATGGGGTATAAGCATCATGTCAAAGGCTGAAAATTCGACGCCATTGACCGTCAGCGAAGCGCCATCCACGGCAATCGAGCCCTTTTCAACAATGTAACGCATCAAGGGGGGCGGCACTTCAATGCGCACAAAAATCGCCTCCCCCGACGGACGCGTCGAAACAATCTTACCCGTGCCATCCACATGGCCGCTCACGATGTGTCCGCCCAACCTGTCACCCACGCGCAGAGCACGCTCAAGGTTCACACCATCACCCGGACGAAGCAAACCCAGATTCGTCCGCCTAAGCGACTCGCTCGACACGTCACACTCAAAATAGTGATCCGAAAATCGTACGACCGTCAGACAAACGCCATTGACGGCTATGCTCTCGCCAAGCTCAAATGCTTCAAAATCGCAGGCAATACCCAGATGCTCACCATTGGCTTGCGGCACATGGCGAACAAGATGTCCCCGCGTCTGTATTAAACCTGTAAACATCGATCTTTCACTATAAAATGCATCGTTCTGGTTTAGGGGAAGGCTCCCCCTACGTGGCTATTTTGGTTTGCAGGAACGTCACACAAAACGTCCCTGCAAACCAAAATACGCCACTACCCCCTCATGCGGGGACACCCCGCAACGCCCCGCCGTGGATACGCTAAAAAATGCCATTTATGCTGAAATATGGCGCATCAGCCAATCGAGGACTTCGCTGTACCACACAAAGGCATTGGCCGGATTCGTCACCCAGTGACCCTCTGTCGGGAAATAGAGAAGCCGACTCTCTACGCCCATGTACTGAAGTGCCGTAAACAGTGCCACACCTTCCGAAATGAAACAACGGAAATCCTGTTCTCCCTGAATAACAAGCGTCGGCGTCCTGAAGTTCTTTACAAAACGATGGGGGCTATGTCGAAGATAGGCCTCGGGACATTCATACGGTCTGCCACCGAACTCGTGTTCGTTAAACCAGAGTTCGTCTGTGATATACCCCGACATTTCCGTATTAAAAATACCATCGTGGCTCACAAAGGCCTTGAATCGATCCGTATGTCCCATGAGCCAGTTAATCATAAAACCGCCAAAGGATGCACCGGCAGCAGCCATTCTGTCAGGATCAACAAATGGACAGCGCTCAAGCACGGCATCAACAAAACGCATAATATCATCAGGGCAGGCATCCGACCAACGGCAACTGATATCACGCGTGATCTGATGACCATATCCCGTTGAGCCACGGGGATTGCAAAACGCCGCCACAGCACCACGGCTTGCAAACATCTCGACATTCCACCGATAGTGGAACGAATCCTGAAACGCCCCCTGTGGGCCGCCATGAATCAATAAAATAAGCGGATACTTTTGCGATGGATCAAAATCAGGTGGCAAAACATACCAACCTTCCATCATCGTACCATCCGCACCCCTAAAGGTCAGTGACTGACCACGATCAAGCGAAACCGACTCAAGACACTGACCAAAATGCGTGTAGTAACGCACGCGCTCACCCGATACCTCTTCCGGCCAGGAAAAAGTCGGTTCAAACGGCGTGATGTCTTCAAGTGATACACATTCCGCAGGCGCATTAAGCGCTTCAAGACGCGCCAAAATGCGACCGGAACCCGATACCGCAAACGATAAATAGGTTCGTCCTCGCGTGAGCTGTAAAACATGATCCTTCGTCAGATCCAGTTCGTAGAGACTCACGTGCGCGAAATCTTCCGCCAAAAACATGAGACGCGTTTCGGAAACAGGAACAAAGGAATCGACGCTTCTTTCAAAATGCTCAAGATAAAGCTTCGTCTGACGCGTCTCCATATCGTAGACTTTGATACGGACAGCATCAGCTTCGTACCCCGGTTCAAGCATGGCACAATACGCAAGTTTCGTCGCTGATAAAAAGCGGGGATGCGTATCATTCGCATGCGTTGTCGATACACATTCCGGCTCACCGACCGGCTCAATGCCACGCATCGCCTGAATATAAATCGACTGGTTCGTCGAGCAAGCCGTCATAGCATCCGGATTCATGACGTAAACCACGTTTTTTCCATCCGGCGAAAAATCATAATCGCGATTCGAGCCAAGGGCAATCGGAGGCACATCGTGGGCTTCTGGCGTCAAATCACGCATTTCACCTGTCTGAACATCCGCAATAAACAGATGATTGCGCTTATTCTCCGTCCACGAATCCCAATGACGGTACATAAGCCCATCCGCAATTCTTGCATTGGCCTTGGGATGTTGCAATCGATAGATATCGGCAAGCGTCGGTGTTGTCGTTTCCGACTTTTTCTGCACTTCGGGATCCTCATAAAGCGTGCGTACAAACAGCACGTATCGACCATCCCGAGATGGATGCGGTGTGCTCGCACCTCCACGGCCATGCGTAATGCATCTTGAAGACGTGCCATCCGAATTCGCTGTGTAAATCTGACCATCCGCCGCATAAAAAATATGCTGCCCATCCTCAGAAAAACAAATGCCCGAAGCCCCTTTTTCATGGAGTGAACATGCTCTCAAATCGCCACTGCAACAATCGAGTACGTACGTATGAACACTCGTCTTGTTTTCATCAAGATTGATGCGCTTCGTCACGAGCCAGGCATGACAACCATCTGAAGAAAGACAAAAATCCGACAGTCTCTCGATCTTAAAAAGATCTTCCAACGCCATTGCACGTGACATAGACACCTCTTTTTTCGTTGTAAAAACAAAAAAAGCAGCCTGTATAACAGGCTGCTTAAAATGGGGCGTACTGGATTCGGACCAGTGACTTCCACCGTGTGAAGATGGCACTCTACCGCTGAGTTAACGCCCCTCAGCAACCAGTTGTCTGGTCACTGGACGGCGCGTCTTATATATAGGCATCCATACTTTGTCAATCACTTTTTTCAAAAAAAGGCGTATTTTCGTAACGCCTCCTCCCCCTCTGGAAATACAGGCGCTCTGCCTCCGAACACATCTTAAATCCAGACTTTTGAAGTGTACCCCAAGCCAAAACTACTTTTGTGAAAGGAATACAGGCATTAGAGGCCAAACAAAGGCCTAAATCATTACGTATGATCTCTACACGAGACGCAACGGTCCCCAGCCGCCAGGAGGAATGTCATCATCATCACCACCGTCTTCATCACCACCGTCTTCAGATTCAGTTTCCTCGCTGTCGCTTTCCGAATCTTCCGATGCCTCGTCGGAAGCATTCCCCGACTGTTCCTCAAGCAAACGAAGCTGTTTCATGAGAATAGGCGGCAAAATGGGTTCAAGCTGATCGAGCGAAAAATCTTCTACCCAAACATAAATTTCATCCGTCACTTCGCTCGAAAGTGCCACCACGGCACCCCAGGGAATATCGCAGAACTGCTGCACACCGGCAAATGACAGACTCGCACGAACGCCTCGCTCATCCACCTGAAAATCCGCAATGCCGAAACGGTAACTGAAGTTGAGACGAAGAATGCGTTCATGTCTGAAGTTTGATGGCACACGCACACCAAGCAAACCAGGCAACAAATGAACCATAACCTTGCCGGCATCAAGAAGCCTTTCCATGATGGGCAAATATTTTGTCGATTTTTGTAAGGGAATCAGTTTCATTTCAATACCTTGATGGAGCCGTTCTTCCTACTTCACGCATGAGCAGAAAGAGAAAAGAAAAAAGCACGGCCTTAGCCGTGCTTTTAGTGTACACGATTTGATCAAAGATTACTGAGCATTTTTAAGTGCTTCAAGTGCTGCAGCTTTCGCGGCATCGGGATCCTTTGCTGCAGCATCGATAGCGGCTTTCGCGGCATCGGGATCTTTCGCTGCGGCATCAATCACTTTTGCAGCAGCAGCACGCGCAGCTTCCGGATTTTTGGCAGCTTCATCGATTACGGCATTGGCTGCAGCCTTGGCTTCCGCCGAATCGGCAACAGCACCGTCAATGGCTTTTGCTGCTGCAGCTTTCGCGGCATCCGCATCCTTCGCAGCCTGATCAATGGCTTTATCGACAGCCGCTTTAGCAGCATCTGCGTCCTTTGCAGCCTCATCGACGGCGGCTTTTGCAGCATCAACGGCGGCAGCCGGTACGGCTCCTCCGTTTGCACCACTGTGATTTGCGGCAGCACCGTTATTTGCAGCAGCACCGTTATTTGCAGCAGCATCCTTCATAGCAGCCGCATCTTTGACAGCCGCTTCAGGCATCATCGGAGCCATAATCTTCTGAAGAAGCGCATCAATTTCAGGACGTTCTGCTGATTCCTCACACTTCTGATAACCAGCAAGCTCTGAGACAACCCCCATCATACGGGCACGATTCTGCTCATTGATCACTTTCTGAACCTCGGCCGGAAGCGTCTGAAGATAACGACCTTGTTCAATCTTGGCTTTTGTTTCGTCAGTATCAAGCTTCTTCAGTTCAGCAAGAACGTCAGCACAGGAATCTTTTTTGCCAGCAGCAGCGATCGAAAACAAGACGGAAAAAACTGCATCGGATGCCGCTTTGGCTTCGGCCGGAATCTCAACATCGGAAGCTGCTGGAGCAGCAGCGGGGGCTTCTGCTGCCGGTGCTGATGCCGATGGAGCGGCTGCCGATGGAGCGGCTTCACCTGCCGGTGCTGCCGGTGCTGCCGGTGTCGCACTTTTCTCTTCGCTTTTGTTACATCCGTACAACGTCGCACCAACGAGAAGGACAGATGCCAAAACAACAATGACTCGTCTAAACATAAAAAACTCTCCTAAAAAACTGGCACTACAGTGCCTAAAACGCTTATCCCCCAGAATGAGTGGCCTTTTCTCGCTTTAATCCATAAAATGCAAGCGAAACTATGACGTCACGACGTCTTTCTACGGTTTGGCTGACGGCGCTGACACATCCAAACGAGCAGCCGCTACAGCCAGTTCCCGATACGCCTCTACGATCGCCGGACACTTCGATTTGCTCGCTGCTGCTGTACGAACGTAACCTCTAATTACGGCATACGTTTCTTTTTTGAGATCATACTGCTCCGGAAACATAAGAATACGCGCTGCTTCTTGGCGTATTCCTTCGGGAATCATATTGATCGCGCGCCGCGTCGCTTCACATGTCGGTTGTTTGGATACCGCCTCTGCAATCATCTCGGTATAATCAACAAGTGCTGCCGCTGACAATAAACCTTCCGGTTCACTCAAAGTCGTTACAACAGACGGTTCACCGACTTTTTCTTCCTCCTGTGCCCATAACAAACATGACCACAGACACAGCGTCAAAATCACCAGTGGACTCAAAAGATGTTTCATCACGCAGTCTCCCGTTCTGAGCTTCGACTATAAACAAAAAAAGGCAACTGATCGTTGCCTTTTTTTGTTTGCTAATGCATAAATTCTCGCTTATACAAGATTATTCGGCTTTCGCAGCATCTGCGGCAGGCGCATCAGCCTTGGCAGCATCTGCGGCAGGCGCATCAGCCTTGGCAGCATCTGCGGCAGGCGCATCAGCCTTGGCGGCATCGGCTTTCGCAGCATCAGCCTTGGCGGCATCAGCTTTCGCAGCATCAGCCTTGGCGGCATCAGCTTTCGCAGCATCGTCTGCCTTCGCGGCAGCGTCAGCAGCAGGAGCATCAGCAGGAGCGGCTTCTTTGTTGCAAGCAACAAAAGCAGTCATGCAAACCAACAGAGCTGCAACGATAAGAAAACGAATATTCATAGTAATAAACTCCTCTCTAGTGTTGAGTAAAGATTCACATCCATGTGGGAAGAATCTTGCTACGCGGAAAACAGATTCAGTTCCTTTCCGCAACGTAAGTATGGCTTTTATGTCATAGTTCAAAAATAGGCAAATAAAAAACGTACTTCAACGCATTTTCATTCACTTTACCTCGACTCAAAGATGTAATAATTTCTGTTCCATACACAAAATTCATCATTTATCGAAATTTTCAGCAAAATTAAGACACAATTCTTCCTATTTCAATCATTTTGCTCGTTATGAAACAATTGTATCACTTCTATCGTAGGCTTAACGAATCCATCCGCGTCCAATCACGACATCATTGTCATAGAAAACCATCGCCTGTCCAGGCGTGACTGCATGAACAGGCGTATCAAACGAAACCTGAACCACGCCATTCCCCTGCTTCACTGTCGCCATGACAGGCTTATGCCTGTATCGTATCTGCACAAGACAGCGCGTCGGCACATGCTCCACATGCCAATTCAGCTGATCCGCTTCCGCATATAAAACATCAAGTTCACGGCCAACCGTCGTCACTTCGACATCTACCGGGCCCACTTTTTTGACCCAAACAGGTTTGGCTGGCGCAAGATTGCCCAACCCATGGCGTTGTCCAACCGTATAACGATGAAGACCATCATGAAAAACTGACAATCGACCGTCCACAATAAAATGGCCTCGCTTCGTTTCCGCACCAAAAATCTCCCATAGCGTTTCAGCAAAAGTCTGCCCGGGGCGCGTGATGCACACATTTTGACTGTCCGCAGTCTTCGCCGAAGGCAGGCCATATTTTTCTGCAAGAACACGCACTTCCGGCTTACACAAACCGCCTAGCGGAAACATGACATGATCGAGAAGCATGGGCGGCACGCCGGACAAAAAATAGCTCTGATCCTTATTGCTGTCCACACCACGCGCAATACAGCTTCTGCCCTGATACGTGACGATCTTCGCATAATGTCCCGTCGCCAAATGCGTACATCCAAGTGACTGCACATACGGCACGAGTTTGCCAAATTTGATCCATTCATTACAGCGGACACAGGGCGACGGTGTCCTCGCATGGGCATATTCTTCCTGAGCATGACGAAGAATGATCTCACGAAAATCGCGGCTTACATCACAGACATAATGCGGTATGCCAAGATATTCGGCCACCCCCCTCGCACGCTCTACTGCTGCATTCCCCGCACAAACGCTTTCTCCTTCCGCCTCATCCTGAACCTTGAGCGTGACAGCAATGACTTCGTGTCCCTGCTCCCTGAGCATCAGTGCCACGAGCGAACTGTCCACACCACCACTCAATGCAACACCTATTTTCGACATACGATTTTATGACCTCCGTTCTCTGACGTCGTGTGTCCCACGCCAATGAATCTTCATTGACACGGCGAACGCATCAAAAAAAAGGCGAGCCGTATTGCCCGCGGCCAAAGCCGCCGGCAATAGGCTCGCCGGCCAGGCGTATTTCGCGCACGCGAAATAGCCAGGCCTTCTATAATATATGGGATAGAAAATATGGTAGCTGTACGCGCCACCACGGCCAGTCATGGTTTACATCTTCACCCCAAAAATCACACCACGCTGGAATTCCCTTCGCATCAAATATCGCCTTCAGAGCACCCGTGTCCGCAATCATCGCATCTTCCCACGCGCCTCGCCCCGTACACGCAATGATCGCGCTCTGGCGATAACGATCAATGTACCAGGGATCGTTGCAGTTCGGAAGATAGTCGAGCGGTGAATTAAAATACACATTCTCATCCATGTAATCACCCACAAACTCTGTCAGATGATACAAACCACTCAACGCAATTACAGCATTGACTGCATCGGGATGACGAAGGAAAAAGTTCATGGACTGATACCCGCCCATGCTGCATCCCGTCGCAATAATATCGCCGCGTCCCGACCGGCTGTTGATAAATGGAACGACTTCCTGAATCACATAAGCATCATAATCGTTATGGCGTCTCGCTCGATCCCAGGGGCCTACGCCCTGGTTGCACCACGACTCGCTGTCCGCACTGTCTATCGTGAAAACCATCAGCCGACCTGAATCGATATATTCATGGATGGCATCAATCATACCGAAGCCTTCAAATTCGGTAAAGTTGCCGCACATCGCCGGAAATACAAGCAACGGGCGACCCGCATGGCCATAAACGTGAAGCGGCATTTCCTTGCTCATTGCAGGGCTGTACCACTGATGAAACTCTTTGTTCATATTTTTCTCCATTGAGATGACGCCTGTGACGTCAATGTGATGTCTGTGCGGTATCCGCTTAAACACAATATCATAAGCCTCAAACACAGAAAAGAAGAAACCGGTGTGCAAGGCTACCTTCGCCGCAACGCTCAACCAGCATCAAAATATGATGACAATCGCTGACATCATGACAAAAATAGAGTAAACCACACACGCCCCTCTGTGGGCTTTAAAGTACGATTCTAGGCATAAAAGGCTGACAACAGTATGGACGAGCGAGACAAATTCAACGACACTTATTGGATGAAACAAGCATTGGCCGAGGCTGCAAAAGGCGGATGGAACGTCCATCCAAATCCGATGGTCGGCGCTGTCATCGTAAAGAACGGACACATCCTGGGCTCCGGCTATCACCATGGTGCTGGTCAACCACATGCTGAAGTTGAAGCGCTCAAAGATGCCACTGCACATCACCATGATGTCACCGGCGCAACCATCTATGTCACGCTCGAACCCTGTAACCATTTTGGCAGAACGCCACCTTGTACAGAAGCCATTATGGCTGCCAAACTCGCTCGCTGCGTCGTCGGAACGGTCGATACCGATGCACGTGTCCGTGGGACAGGGATTGAACGCCTGCGCCAGGCCGGTATTGTCGTCGATGTCGGATTCCTTGAAGATGAACTACACGCGCTCAATGCCGCCTTCTTCAAACGCACCTCTACCGGTCTCCCCTTCGTAACGGCCAAATGGGCCATGAGTCTCGACGGCCATATTGCAACGCGAACGCACCACGCACGCTGGATTACAGGCGACAAAGCAAGACAGGATGTCCATCTGGCCCGCGCGGCTCACGACGCCATTATGGTCGGCACACAAACGATTATCGATGATAACCCTCAGCTCAATGTCCGACTCGATGGCAACGACCGTCAGCCCATGCGCGTCATCCTCGACAGAACGCAACGCATCCCAATAGAGGCCCACGTCTTCGACACACATGCCCAAAAAACTGTCCTTTTTACAACATATACAACAGATGTCCAAAAGTATCTTAACCGCGGCGTTGACGTGGAATTCATTCAGCAGGAAGACGAAAAACTTCCGCTTGAAAATATCCTGCGCACACTTGTAGCAAAATACAATATTACGACGCTCTACGTCGAAGGCGGCGCAAAACTTCATGGTGCATTCTTTGATGCACACTTCGTCGATGCCATCGACGTCTACATTGCCCCCAAAATTATTGGCGGTGCGCTCGCACCCTGTGCTGTTTCGGGACACGGCATTTCCACAATGGATCTCGCACAAGTCGCCAGTTTCGATTCCCCCATCCTGCTTGGGCAAGATATCAAACTTCATGGCATCATAAAAAATTCGTATCAAATTTAGTTTTTTATATTTTATTTTAAATTTGCCGTGTCTATGGCTGCGCCATACGACAACGGCTGTGTCGCTATCGTTTCTTCGAACCGATACGCGACACAAAAAGCGGCTATTGCAATACGCCGCTTTTTTATATTTTATCGACGATCAATACGATATGTATAAACACATACAACCTGGATTCTCGATAATAGTGACGATAACTTTCAGACAGCAATGCCCAAAATAGTTGTTTTCTTTGGTTTTCGTTAATAACTAATCATCATGTTTATATTGTTTACGTATGTTTTAAACATGACGAGGTT
>JAFOHE010000220.1 GCA_017421975.1 Pseudomonadota bacterium | reverse complement strand
TTGCCGGGGGCTACTCGCCCAAAGCCCTACGGGCTTTATATAATGCGTTATCTACAAACTTTGCGTGTATAGATAAAAACATACGAACAACTGGACTTGCATATTTCCACATCGTCATGTTTAGCTCGAGAATCCAGGATTCATACCACTGAACAAAGACGATGAAGACGATCCAACCCGAGTTTTGTATTTCGATTTGATGGATCTGGATGCCTGATGGATTTTTAGGTGGGCTGATCTCTCGGTATAGAGCGGAACACCGTCGTTAATCGATATTGAGCCATTGTCTATCAATAAGTAATGATTTGGTTAGACAACTTGAAGATGGTAGTTATGAATGTGTCTGTTCAACAGGGTGGGCTTATTCTGAAGTAGATAATAATCCCATTTAGAGTGTATTCATTATATAAATGTTCACTTATAGTGATAAAAAATTAAAAAAAATTATTCATCCATCAGAGGGTGAATGGCAGCAGGAAAATGAACGCTCGCTAATATAACGCTCGCTAATATTAAGTAGGACTTGATTATTCTTATCAAAAAGCATATCATTATGTCTTTCTGTGTCATGCAGGCTGATGAACAGTCCATGACGGTGTGTGTATGTGCCATGTTTGGCTTTTATATAGGGAGACATTTGAGTTCATGAAAAAAATTGCTTCTTTTATTCTTTTTTTTATGTTAGCAACCTGTGTTTGTGCTTGCGATGATGGCGGAAGCGATTCCCAAAGCGATGATAGCACGAAGCCAGTTTTTTCGCTCACACAAACCATAGAGAATGTTGGTGCTATTCCAAATCAGGTCGTGCTTCACGGCGATGATGCCTATATCGTCTCTTCCGGAGACAATGTCATTCAAAAACTCGCTTTGGAGACGCTCACTTTACAAAAAAATTATATTGACCTCGGCGAAAATGCCAATCCCTATGCGATGGCGGTCGATGAAGATGACATTTATATTGCCTGTAGTATGAGCAATCAAATTATCAAAACTTCAACGGCTGATCCAACTGTTTTGACGACGGTAATGACTCAGACCGATGGCATTGATGGACCGACTGATATCTTGGTCTCGCCTGATCACATCTATGTTACGAACTCCGAATACGATATGACGACGTATGAGCCGGGGGGATCGGTGGTGGTTAAATCCAAAACAGAGAATCAGATTGCGATTAACGAAACGGCGTATCGTAATCCAACTGCTATCTACAATTTTAATCTTAAAAATTTTCAGGGCATAGTCACTGTTTTTACCGGCCAATATCTGTTTGATGCAAATTATAATATTATTGGATTTTCAAAATCGGCTGTGGGAATGGGCGCGTCTTTTGACCATGGCAGTGATTCTGCTTCCATGTTTGATGCTGTTTTGCTTGAAGATAAGGATGTCGGAAAAATGGCACCGCTTTCTGGGGGACGGGTCTTTGTCGTCGGTACGGCATCATCTTCGACGTTTCATTTGATCGCCTACGATGCCAGGGCGGATGCTTCTCAACGTTACTCACTCCTTAGCCTCAGCCTTGAAGGAGATGTCGCGATGATCCAGCCATTGGCCATTGACGAAGAACGCGTTGTTCTGGCCAATTTCAATGATGATTCGCTCTATTTGCTCGATGTTTCGGAAGAGAATATGCGCCATTGCCTTGACGGTGATGAAGCGGCATGCGACGTTGCTCAGACGAAGTTGAGAGCGACAAAATTTGCGCTTTCAAAATCTTCTGTCGATAAGCGTGGTCCCATCAGCATGGCTTGGGATGCAAAACGTAAACAACTCCTCGTCCTCAATAATTTGTCTGAAACGCTCGATGTGATTCGAATCGATTAATTTCCTTTCTGCTGCGGAATAAAAATTTCGTCTATGAGTTATCTATGTGGATTGAAGTTTTATTCTGCTTTAGAATAAATGCTTTTCTCTTTGCTTGTTTTATTGACTTGATGGATTTGTTCTGTTGCAGAATGAGTCATTTTATCCCTTTTTCATTGTTTTGAGGAACTGATATGTCCCATTATTCGGATGAATTTGAAACAGAAGCGCTTAAGGTCCGACGTTATGCCATTGGTGCTTTTGCTGTGAATACGTATATTTTGATGCATAAAGAATCGCATGATGCCGTCATCGTCGATCCCGGTGGGGATGTCGATGAGGTCGTTGATGGCGTTAAAAGCATGGGGGCCATACCCAAGCGATTGCTCTTTACTCACTGTCATATCGACCACGTCGCTGGTGCAATGGGCATGAAAAAGGCTTTCCCTGAAGCCGCCGTCACCTACCATGAACTTGAGCAGATTGTGGCGGATAACTTGTTGGCACAGTCTTCCATGTTTGGTGTGCCCGAAGTCGAAATGCCCAAATGTGATGTAAATCTCAAAAATGAAATGGAATTCATGGTTGGGCGACTTCAGTTTGTCACGTTCCTCACGCCAGGACACACGCCTGGTAGTGTCGTCTTTTATATGCCGATCGATAAAATCGCTTTTACTGGCGATCTTCTTTTTAGAGGAAGCGTCGGACGTACCGATTTTGAGGGAGGATCTGGGACTGAACTCGTCAAATCCCTTAAAGCAGTGACAAAAGATATTCCAGACGAGGTGAAACTTTTGCCCGGACACGGAAAATTTACGACGATGGGTGTGGAAAAAGCGAGTAATTTTTATCTCAGAATAGATCGTTACCGTTAAATGTAAAGTTGTTCCCGCATGCTCTTTTCCATTCCTTGACTGGTTTTACAAACGCTTTTTGCAAATGCACGCGGGGCGTTGCGGGGTGTCCCCGCATGAGGGGGTAGCGGCGTATTTTCCGAAAACCGAGGCGTCTTGCGACACGTCTCGGTTTTCGGAAAATAGCCGCGTAGGGGGAGTTTCGGTGTCGTTTCATGAAACGGCACCGAAATTCCCCCTTTTGATAAATGTGCCATCATGTATCTATATATATTGTATGTACTTAAAGATGGGTTTTGCTTTCAAAAATGGTGGCTCTGGAGTAGATTTGCAATGAACGGACGTCGTGCCGTTCGTGTGTGTTTTTTACCGTTAGGAGATGGTTATGAAAAAAGTCTTGATATTTACTGGTTTAATATGTGCTCTGGCCACAGCTGGATGTTCGAAATCACAGGTGACGCCTGCGCCGGAATCTCCTGATGTGAATACGGTTGGAGAAGCTGATATGCGTAAAGTGAATGTGGATGATCTTGCAGCTTGCGTGCAGAGCGCGTCGAGTGCGACGATTTCTGCCGAACAGTGGGCGGATGCAAATAATGCTTTTGGTATGACGCTTTTGGCCAAAATGCCGGCCAAAACGACGGTCGTTTCGCCTTATTCTGTTGAACGTGCCGTGGGTATGGTCTATGAAGGTGCCTGCGGGGATACGGCGGCTGAAATGCGTAAGGCGCTTGCTTTGCCCGATGCTTCCAATTTGAGCCTTGCCGGTGCCGAGATAGAAAAAGCGATGCTCGGCAACATTGCTGAGGGCACGACGCTTGCCATTGATAATCGTGTGTGGCTTGAGAAGACGTATGTTCTCCTTGAGGATTATGTTGGTCGCGTTAAGACGGCGTACAATGCAGCGCCGACGGCCCTCGATTTCAAGGGGGATCCGGATGGTTCCCGCATCAAAATTAATGACGATGTCGCGGCATCCACGAAGGATCGCATTCAGAACCTTTTGCCTCCAGGAACGGTCGATAATCTCACGCGCCTCGTCCTTACGAATGCCGTTTATTTCAAGGCACCGTGGATGAATGCGTTCGTGCCTGAAAAAACTGTGAAGGCGGATTTCATGGGCGTGGCTGGAACGACGTCTGTCGATATGATGCACCACATCAAGAATCATCGCGTTTATATGGACGACGCTTTTGTGGCTTTTGATATGGACTTTACGGGAGGCAATTATGCCTTTATGGTCGTGTTGCCAAAGGTCGCAGAAGGGACTTCTGGAGCGGATGCGCTCAAAAATGTGGAAGCCATGCTTACTGCTGACAAAATGCGCCAGGTGCGCAATCAGATGGACGAGATTAAAGTTGATCTCGCGATGCCGAAATTCAAAATCGAAGCCGGAACTGTTCTCGGCCCGATTCTGCGCGAACTCGGCATGAACCTCGCCTTTGGTGGGGCCGATTTCCGAGGCATTAGCGGCGAGAAGGATCTCTTCATTTCCGAAGTGATTCACAAGGCGTTTATTGAGGTGACGGAAGAGGGGGCTGAGGCTGCTGCGGCGACGGCTGTCGTCATGAAAACACGCATGATTCATCACGAGGATGAACCCATGAAAATTAGCGTCGATCATCCTTTCTTCTTCTCAATTGTCGAAAAAAGTTCCGGAACGGCGCTCTTTGTTGGACACGTCACGGATCTCTAAAAATACTTATCGCATCATGACATAAACGCTTCCGAGTTTATATAACTCGGAAGTTGTAATTTCTTTAGTCGATGCAGAAAACAGAGAGTCTTCTTTGAAAATGCTGTGGGCGTTGGTCGTTTCGTTTAGACGTTTTCTTTGTTATTCGGGAGTTTGATATGATCATAGTTGGGAATTATATACACCGAAGTGAACTCGAAGACCTCTTCTGGCGTTGGCTTCACGGTCAAGTCTTGCCTGATGATCCAGAACGCGTCACAAAGTTGATTCATTTTAATAATATTTATGTCAATCGCTATTTAGGACTTTGGTCCAAACAATTGTTTTCGGCTCTCTCAGGATCCAGAACGATTGAGGTTCCAATTTCTACAAAGGCTGAATTAAAAGATGCACTCGTCAGTTATCCGCATTATCATGATGAACGTATTGACGAACTCGTTCGCAATTATATTGATCATCGTGAACTCTATTATGTAGAGACGCCAATCCACGGAAAATTGTATTTTGCCGGAACCGGTGCTGAGCATCGCATGGTGGGGTCACAGAGGATTAAACGTGCGCGAAGGCTCGCTGAAAAGGCTGCACGACGCATTATTGATATGATTTTTAGCGCCATTAAACAACGTGCCGACGATTATGCCAATATGCGTGCACAGCAATTTGGCATTGCGCGTTCACAGTTGTTGACGAGCGAAACTGAGATGATCCACGAATTTGAACGCGCTGAAGCAAAGATTATTGAGGATCTTCGGGATGGCGTTAAATTTCCCAAAATTTCTGCGCCGCCGATCAATGATGTTGCCGGCCTCAAAGTCATTATCGAGCCGGAAGATGTGCCTAAACTCTACGATTATCTCGAAACACAGACGCGCTGCGATATCTTCGAGATAGAGCCGCATCATCGCGAAAATTATCATGCCACAAATCTCATCATTCGTGGACGTCCCAAAAAAGATATGCTCGTCCGTGATCCCATTGATCCGCGTTTGGTGCGCAGTATGCGTGAGCGTGGGCTGTGGTTAGGCGATGTACAGAAGGAATTTGAAAATTTCGTCTACAGTGGTGAAGACGAAGTCTATGTTGAAATTATTTATGCTTCCTTCGGAGATCTGCTCGAATCCGAAATCGGGCGTTCCATGCATGAATCCCGTATTACAGATCAACGTAATCGCGAAGAATATACAGGGCATCTCGCGCGAAATATTGAATATCTGGTTCAGTATATTTTTGCTTTCGCTTCATTCCCAAGCGCTGAACTCAAAGAATGTGCCATTAAAGTGTGGACGCATTATCTGCCTGATTATTTTAATGAGGTCCTCAAATCCTTATATCGTATTGAAGACCCCATGCAGTTTTATTAGTCTTTGGATAACGGTTTATATAAATGATGTTGATATAAACCGTATTATCCGCGGCTGTATTTCCGCATCAGATCGCGCACAAACTGTTTGTTCTCTGGGGCATGGTAACGTAAAATGGCTTTTTGTCGCTCGCGGTCTTCGGTCTTTTTGGCACTCCATATCGGGCTTTGGCCTTCGATCGGAAGATATGGCGTAAAACCTGTATAATACATGGTCGTGGCTGCACTCATCGACGTCGGTAAAAAACTTTGTACCTGATCGACAAATAAATGATGATTCATTAGCCATCGCGCAACATCGATCATTTCACGATCACCACACCCTGGATGCGATGAAATAAAATAGGGTATAATATATTGTTTTTTCCCACACTCCTGTGAGGCTTTTATAAAAATATCATAAAATTGATCAAATATGGCTGCGTCAGGTTTTAGCATTAAGGACAGAACGCGTTGATTAATGTGCTCTGGTGCAATCTTTAAATAACCACTTGTATGATAACGCGCGAGTTCTTTGATGTATTCGGGACTTTTGAGCGCAAGATCGTAACGCACGCCTGAGCCGATAAAAACATTTTTGACTTCTGATAGATTGCGTATGCGCCGATAAAGATCCAATATCGGACGGTGATCCGTATTCAAATTCTTACAAATCCTGGGAACGAGGCATGAAGGTCGTGTACACGATTGGCACAAAGCCGTATTTTTGCCTCCCATGCGATACATATTGGCAGACGGACCACCGATATCGCTAATGCTTGCGCGTCCTTTGGGCGATAAGGCACAGATTTGAAGAACTTCTTTTTCGATGCTTTCGGGTGATCGGCTCTGTATCACACGCCCTTCGTGGGCAGCAATTGAACAGAAAGCACATCCGCCAAAACAACCGCGCATGATCGTCACCGAGTTTTTGATCATGTCATAAGCGGGAATCTTTTTATCCCCATAAGATGGATGGGGTTTCCGGCTAAACGGCATGTCGTAGATGGCATCCATTTCTTTGGTCGTCAACGGTTCGGGAATGGGGCCGATCCACACTTCTTTTTGACCGTGTCGCTGGACGATACCGTGGCCACCGACGCGTGTTTCAAGAATCTGTAAGCGCGAGGCTTCTGCAAATGCGCGCTTCGATGTACGCACATCTTCAAAGGATGGCACCCGACGAACGTCATATTCACCACGCCGATCCCCTGACATATCTTCTCGAACGACGAGTTTTTCCGGCAGACGGTCACATAGCATCGCTATGCCAGGAAGTCCCATGAAACGCTCAAGCTCCCAGTGATATGAGAGGCCGTGTGCAATCGTTTCAAGCGCGAATTCACCGCTGCCAAAACTTAAGATATCGGCACCCGAATCGACGAGGATCGACGGCATGACGCAGTTTTTCCAATAATCATAATGCGCCATACGGCGAAGGCTCGCTTCAATTCCCCCAATGACAATCGGAATTTCGGGAGTGAGGGCACGACATTTTTTACTATAGACCGTCACAGCACGGTCTGGACGCGCGCCCGCTTTGCCACCTGGCGTGTAGGCATCATCGTGGCGACGCCGCTTCTCCGACGTGTAGTGGTTGACCATCGAGTCCATGTTGCCGGAATTGATGCCCCAAAAGAGTTTGGGTTTGCCAAGAACAAGATAGTCCGCATCACTCTTCGGTTGCGCAATCACGCCTACGCGAAATCCCTCATTGTGTAAATATCGACCGACGATGCCTGTCGAAAATGAGGGATGATCAATATAGGCATCGCCCGAAACTAAGATAATATCACATTCATCCCAACCCAGTTCGTCCATTTCCGTGCGGCTCATTGGAAGAACTGGCGCTGTGCCGAGACGTGTTGCCCAGTATTTTTTGTATGTATGAAGCATCGATTTCCCACAAGCTGTGAATAAAAAATGTGCCATGACATCATTGTGTCACGGTGCGCCTCGCTATTGTAGAACAATACGCTCGGCATGCCGCCTATGCTTTTAGCATACGGCGGCATAAACGGTATAGTGAGAATATGCTTTTGTTTAAGGTGGGGTAACGCTATATTAGACGACGTTTTGTGTGTCCGTTAGACGGAGTGGATTTATCGTATTTTTATAAAAGGTGAGTGTATGGCAGACCCAAGACTTAAACTTTATCAGTTTCTCATGTGGAAACGTCATAGTATCCGTACGGCTGTGAATCGCGAGGAACATGAATTGCGCTACCTCTTTTTCGAAGTTTCCAGGCGTTGCAATATTCATTGTCGCTATTGCGGAAGTGGCTGTACCCTCGCAGAGCGTCAGGGCGAAATGTCGGCAAAAGAATGGATCGATATCATTGATCAGCTTGCGGAAGATTATGACCCTTCACGCGTCATGATCGCTGTCACGGGCGGGGAACCGCTCTTCAAAGAGGGCATCTACGATATCTTCAAGCACCTCGATGAAAAGGGGTTCCCTTATGGCATGGTCACAAATTCGACGCTCCTGACGCCGGAAGCCGCCAAAAAACTCGTCGAATGTGGCATTGATTCGATCTCCCTCTCCCTCGATTCAATTCCAGAAATCAACGATTCGATTCGTGGCAAAGGCACTGCGGCTGCGGCTGTCAAAGCCATCAAGAATTTGCGTGACGCCGGATATAAGGGAATCTTGGAAGCCCTTTCGACGATTACAAAACCATGCATGGATCACCTCGAAGAAATGCAGGCCTGGCTCACTGAACTCGGCCTTACGCGTTGGCGCGTTTCTCCAGTCATTCCCATTGGGCGTGCTGCCGAAAACAAAGACCTTCTGCTCAACGACGAGGATATCGAAAAACTGCTCCTCTTTGTCAGACGACAGCGTCGAAATCAAAAGGCCGAGCTACGCCTCGAGTTTAGTGAAGAAGGATACCTCGGCGACCGCTTTGAAGGACTCGTCCGTCCTTACCTTTGCCAATGCAGAGCCGGTATCAACGTCGGCGGTATCCGTTATGACGGAAAAATCGGCGCCTGCCCGGAAATCTCTCAGACGTTCGATCAGGGCGATATCCATGAAGCGCGTTTCTCAAAAATCTGGAATGAACGCTTTCAGGCTTACCGCGATCGCTCCTGGACGCGAAAACTTGGCCCTTGTAGAAATTGTGACAAATACAATATCTGTCATGGCGGTGCCATGCACTTATATGAAAATACCGAAACACCGACACAACGTTGCTTCTATAAAATGATCGAAAAATAATTATTGTGCTGATAACATTCACGACGTGATACCAATTTCTGTATCACGACGTGAATCTATTTCATTTAATTGAGTGAACCGATATATGTCGGTTGATCCTTGTCGTCATAGCGATAAACGCTACCCGACGCTGTGACGAGGAACTGTTTTATAATATCGATATCACCATGATCATTGACATATCCAAGTAACACAACGGTCGCTGTTTCTCCGTTATAATCTGTCAGATGATCAAGGACAATTCGCCAATCCTGTTCGCTCTTATCCTTGAAGGTTAAGTCCCACAAGTAATTCGAATGAATATAATCAGAAATGCGTTGTACGTCATCGCAAATCTTTTCTGTCGGTGATGATACATCGTTTTGTGACAAATATTGCATGGTCATACACGGCACATAAGTATATTCCATCGTCGTAATCACCATAGAGCATCTGCGTGTATCATCGTATGATATCGTAAAAAGCGTTGTGGGCGTTGATGAAGATGATGACGGCTTCACTTTCACATCATGGAGTGTGCCGCGTTTGACGGGTACATAATTAAATGTATAAAGCTTTTTGTCTTGCGTGACGGCAAAGTGATTGGTGGTGGGGTCTTCATGACCGAAAGCCGTCTTATTAAGTGAGAAGAGATAAGCATCCTGCCCCTCAACCGTCGTGACGCCATCCAGTTGAAGCTTGATGAGATCCTTGGATTGAAAATCGTTATATGCTGTGAATACTGGCTTAATACCTGTGTTGAGGACGAGGCTGTAATGCTTATCTTCGATTTCAAGTGACATCGTTTTGATGACGGGAAGCGTACTCTTTTGGGCGTGGATGTAGTTTGACAATGCCGTGGCTGCCGTCGTGACTGGGAGAGTGCCTTTTTTAAAGTTCAGATCAGATACCCTTAACGAAAAATGGGGATAGTAAAAGGTCTTCGCAGGTGTTCGGTCAAAATGGTCGCGATTTTGGACGGTTTGACATTCGTCCGCAGTGACGTCGTTCGGAAGCGTTGTCAGATAATAGGGTTGCTCAATATAACGATAGACTGTCTTATCGTCGTTAAGCGTCATGCCAACCATGGCAATCGTCGAGGTAATGCCGTGAAAGGAATCGTCTTTGTGTCTGAGGCTAAAGACTGCAGCTTTGTTACCTTCTATTTGAGTGGTGCCATGATATAGGATTTGATACGAAATATCTGAATCTTGATCTTCATTCTCATCTTCATCTTTCGTGTCGTTCTTAAACTCAGGCATGATGACGTTGGCAAAGTAGTTTTCTACGTCTTCTACTTCAATGACACCTTCAAGTTCAGCACTTATCCTAGGCGTCCGCCAGGGATATTCGGGAAGCATGAATTTAAATTGGTGCATTTCTTTGGTAGACTTGTAGCCCGTGAGTGTGGGCGGAAGATCCTCCTGTGGTTCAGGAATATCGGATAATTTAGCCACGAGCGTTTTGTTCGATTCTGTGAACTGGTAAATGTTACCACTCTCTTCCGTTTCTCTAAAAGCTTTGAGAGAGACAATGCCATAATGATCGATGTGACTCTCGCTGGCGACATCGACCATGCGATACGTGATGCCTTCAATCGTCTGTTCGTCGCCAAAAATGACGGTGACGCGTGACAGGTGGGCATTTTTGTCAATCCGCGTATAGAGCTTGGCGGCAGTTTCGATGCTTTCCAGATAATCTTGTGATGCATGGAGTACAACATCGTATGCCTCGTTCGAATACATCATTAAAAATGCTGGAATCGATGAGAAGACGCTTTTAGTCGCTACGTCATGGGTGATCGCATTTTGCTCAGTCATGGTTTCGATGGGAGTATTGGAGACGTGGCAGCCTGTCGGGATGAGCATGAGCAGGATAAAGGGGATTATCTTTTGATTTTTCATGGGTATTTCTCCTTAAAACATAAGGTTCAACGGGTCACAGATCAGGGTTCGGGGTCATTCTCACCAATCATGCCCACAAATTCAGGCGCATCTTCGGTGATTTTGTATATCTTGCGATCCTGTGCCACGGCTGCTCTAAAAAGGACTTTGTCCATTTGATACTTACCCTGGCCAACATCGAAGGTATAGGCGTTGACATTGTTGATCGTCGTCACTCCCGTACCAACGGCACGCCAGGGCGTGCTGTTGTAGGTACCTGTGTAGGTCGTCGAAAGCGTGTCAAAGACACCGCTCGCTGCAAGACAAGGAGATATTTCATCCTTGGAAGTAACTTTGATTTGACCCTCGTTCAGAAGACCTATGCCACAATACCGGCCCTTATCGGAATACCATCGGACGCTATCGGAAGCTTTGTCCTTTTCCGGTGTTGCAACTACAGGGGGAACGATGCCAATAGATTCCAGCTTGTCAGTGGCACGGTAAAGCTTATGCGTCTCTGTGGCTGCTGCATAAAAACTAAAGGCGTCTTCGCCGTAGGTAATGCGGAATTTCCAGGCACGGGCACCTTCGATTTCGGTTATGCCCTCATACGCAATCGACCATTTGCCGTCGTTGTGTTCATGAAGGTAAGCGGCTTCAATTTCGGTGGCTGCTTGGGCAATCGGATATATGCTGTCAAACTCCGGAAGCGGGGCTGGAATCGTCAGATAAAATAGGGGATACCGATATGACACTGTCGATGTCTTTCCAAACGAAAAACCTACATAATCTTTGGGATCCATTTCGGGGGCTTTTTGCGTCGCCATGTCTTGAACGTATGTGTAAACCGTATGGGGGTGATACACTTTGCGATCACCTGTTACGGCAAAGAAAGCTCGTTTTTTGAAATCACCATAATCCGTGTAGCCCGCGTGAAAAATGAGCGCGTCCTCATCGAGTGCTTCCAGATGGGCCATACCGGCGAACCGTATGCGCCAGGGGAAAGGCTGGAAGCGTTTGAGAGACGGGAGAATCGATGCGTTGATATAAATGGCTGCTGTTTCTGCCGTGAGGTCTTGGATGGTATCGAGGTAATCGACAAGCGGTTCGTAATCGAATTCCGCGTACAGGATCGTAGGATCTTCCTTTTCCTCTTCATCAAAAGAATTCCCCTCTTCTTCTTCTTCATCTTCCGGTCTTTCCATATTGGGTTCGACAAAGCTCTCCATTTTGTAGATCGACCAAAGCTTTTCCGCATCCTGCGGTTGCGCGGGATAAACAGCATCCGTTTCTTTGTTTGGCTTCTCGTCTTTTTTTTCTGATGTCGCGGCAGAAGCTACGCCGCTGAACATGCGGTTGAGGTTCGACTGGATCTCTTTTAAGCGTTTTTCTTCTTCGCTCTTGGTGGCTGTATTTGTGGGCATTGTTGCGACATAGACGGGGGTGCCATCGTAGCGATAAACTTTGTGATTCTCATCGACGGCTGCGCGGAAATAGATGGGATAATGCGCATTGATGCCCTGACCAACGCTAAAAATGTGCGCTTTTACACCTTGGATCTCTTCGTTCGGCTGCTCCGTAATGTACCATGGATTTAGATTGCGTTCGCCTTGATAGAACTGATCGAGATGGCTCATAATATATTCTGCTGCTGAGGATGAATCGGGAGCCTTGTCCGAAAAGTTCTCGCCCAAATTGATTGCCTTGTACGTGCCCGCACACATGCTACTCGTGACGCCTTTCGCGTCTCTGGCGGAGGCGTAATCGCGCATAAGCTCGTCGTCAAGCTGCGCTTTGTGAATCGGTGGCAACGTTTGCGCGAGTGTGCCGTAGGGCGTGATGGAGGGGGTCAATAGATAAAATGTATTGTCTTCATCCACATCAATTTCTACGGCGATCAGCGACTTGAGTTGGTCAACATTGACTTGACCAATCGAAAAACGATGCCGGGTGTGGCCGTCAACCGTGTGTTTGCCACGATAGACAATCAGGCGTTCAAAGGCGTGATTGACTTCCATCGAACTGGATGCGACGGCCAGGGCAATCGGTTGGTCGTCTGCGATGACCGTCTGGATGATCTTCGTCGCTTCTCCCGGGTACTTTTTGGCCCAGGCATTGAGATTCTCTGCAACGTTTCGGATCCATGGAAGTGCCTTCTCGCTCACTTCCACGTCGAGTTTGAGCCGGTATTCCGGGTAGGCGGTGTATTGAAGCTTCTCTTCGAATTGCACCAAAAGGATCGCATCAATCAGGTTGTCTTTGGCTTTTTCGAGGGATTGCTTGTACTTTTTGGCCAGCTTAGGATCGGGCGGAAGCGGTTCGGCTACAGGTTTGTCTGTGATTTGACCGGCTCGCTCGGCGACGCGTTCATACAGATAGATCTTGCGGCCTTCCGTGATCGCGACGCGGAAACGCACCGGGGTACCGTTCTTGTCATCCGCAGAAAAAACGTCATCTTCATCTTTTGGCGCAAACCACGCATGGTAAACTGAAAATTCATACGCCTTCTGACCGTCAATCTCGCTGATACCGTCGAGAGATACAGACCACCCACGGCAATCACTCGAAAGACCAAGCTCTGGAATCATCCGATGGGCTATGTAATTGGCAGCGGCTTCGCTGTCCAGACCAGGAAGCGCTGGCGATGATTTAGGATATACATAGACAAAATCATCAAAAACTTTACTGTCATACTCTGCCGGCTTGGGAACTTCTCCTGGTTCCGCGTTTTGCTTGGAGATACGTCCAAGTACGACGGTGTTGTTGTTGAGGACTTTGCCCCACGTCGTCACGTAATACGAATCGTGTTTTGAGCCGAGCGTGACATCAAATCTATAGGCCGGGCTGTTGTCCACTTGCCAGTTAGAACTGGCAAGAACGACAGTGGCACGCCCTTCAAGATGATCCCGCGCTTTGAGAAATTTGACGAGTTCGTTGGCCGCGTATGTGGGGGATAGCACATCAAAAGAATTATAATCCGTATCGAAAACGACGAAGTCAAAGGCATCGTAACTATATGAGGGTACGATGAGGGCGTCGAGCATGGTGTGCTTCGATACCGTTTCCTGATTGATGGGGAGCGCATTCGGCAAGGTTTTCTCTGATGTGGTTGCACATCCCGCGACGAGACTCATGAGAAAAGCGTAAAAAATAGGACGTGTGGCAAATGTTGTGACATGTTTCATGATTTCTGCCTGAATATAAAAGAAATAAAGAAATTGAGATGTGTTTTTTGGGGGGCGCACCTATTCATGCCAGAGGCATGAATACGGTGCGCCGCCGTGCTATTCATGGCGCGTGCAAAGCACGGCACCATGAATACGCACGGCTTAGATTTGTGCGGATTCGGCTGCGATTTCTTCGGCGACTATGTTCGATGACGGCGTTGCATCTGATTTGGAGCGTGCGCTCAATCGTCGTTTGATCCCCAAGATGAGAATATTGAGTTGATCTATGGCTTCTCCACTCCCCGGCAATTCATTAATACTCAACATCAGCTCAAGGTATTTGGCCAGATCGAGCCAGGCTTTGTAGCAATCATTTGAGGCCGCTTTGAGGAGACCGTTCTGTTTCTTAGAGAGCGCATCAATCCTTTCAATACTGGCAAGCGTGAAAGCATCAACGGCATCACGAAGCGCTTTGAAATGTTCATCGACTAAGGCGGTTTTGAGCGTCTCCTCTGGAAGCGTGGCGAGTTGGGTGAGCAACGTGCGCAATGAACCATATTCCTGATCGTAATTCAGATTCGTCGGGTTGGGCGTCTTGCTAAAAATGGCGCTGACTTCTTCTGCGGCGGCGCGAATCGACGGACGTGGATGGACGAGTGATGCTTTGAGCTGAAGATTCATCGAAGACCAGGCATTGTCCGCCACGGCATCATAAGATGCGAGGCTTTGTACTGAATTGAGCGTCTGATCCGCGATTTGGTTGTCAAAGGTACGGGCTGCGGCCTCAAAGCGTTCATAGACTTTGAAGTCGGTACCGCACGTGTTGTGCAGAATTTGAAGTACTCTGTCATTAAAGGAATGTTGTTCCTCACGACGAAGCATGTTGAATTTAAAACGTTGAATCGTTTCACTCATAACTCTCTCCTTTTGGGGCGGCAGGATTGCCGATGTATCTAAGTTTATATACGAACTTGAAAAAGTTTACGTCTTTTTCTGAATGTGTACATGTATATTGAATCGTTTTTTGACACTAATCACCGCTTTCAAGCGGTATAACGATATAATAAACATGTCCCATCAGGTTCTTGGGTGTCATTTTGCTTGGACGTCTTGTCCCATCAGGTTCTTTGCCGTCATTTTGATAAGACATCGTGTCCTCTCACAGGGCTACAGCATTTAAGGAACGCCATTAGGCGTTCCGGCGAGTAGCCCCCGGTTGGCGCGTAGCGCCTACCGGGGGATCGAGGACAACCACAGATTTT
>JAFOHE010000219.1 GCA_017421975.1 Pseudomonadota bacterium | reverse complement strand
GTATCGCCCGAAGGGCGATAGATGCGGCAAAAAAAAGGAAACGTCGCGTATGGGCTTTTGCCCATAGCGACGGTGCCGCACGCGTATCGCCCGAAGGGCGATAGATGCGGCAAAAAAAAAGCCGGAATCTTTCGATCCCGGCTTAAAACATTGTGATCGAGGTTTATCAGAGCGTCTGTTTGGTTTCAGTGACTTCGTAAACTTCGACCTGATCGCCGACTTTGATGTCGTTATAATTCTCGATGGAGAAACCACATTCAAAGCCGTTTCGAACTTCTTTGGCGTCATCTTTGAAGCGCTTGAGTGAAGCGACTTTTGAATCGTAGATGATTTTGCCTTCGCGAAGGAGGCGGCATTTGGCGTTACGGCGAATGATGCCGTCGAGGACGTAACCGCCGGCGATGGTGCCGACTTTGGGCACGTTAAAGGTATTGCGGATCTCGACGTGACCGATGACATTTTCACCGATGATCGGATCGAGAAGACCGCTCATGGCATTTTTGATGTAATCGATGATGTCGTAGATGATGGAGAAGGATTCGATGATGATGCCTTCGCGCTTGGCGATTTCGGCGGCGCGTGCTTCAGGGCGCGTGTTGAAGCCGACGATGATCGCGTTGGATGCGACGGCGAGCTGAACGTCACTTTCGGTGGCACCACCGACAGCAGTATGAACGATATTGAGTGTGACATCATCGGTCGAAAGGGAGTTGAGCGAGGTTTCGAGGGCTTCGAGAGAACCCTGAACGTCAGCCTTGATGATGACGTTAAGCTGTTTATTTTCGTTAAACTGTGCCCATGGATCGAATTTGCGGGAAGAGAGTTCCTGCATACGTTTGCGTTCTTTGACCTGCGTCGTGAATTCTTTGGCGATCTTTTCGTCTTTGGTCACGAAGAAGGGTTCACCGGCTTCTGGAATATCGGAAAGACCAGTGAGTTCGACAGGCGTCGAGGGGCCGGCTGTTTTGATCGGCTTGCCTTTGTCGTTGATCATGCTCTTGACTTTGCCGTAGCAGGCACCGCTGACGATGATGTCGTTGACGTGCAAAGTACCTTCATGAACGATGATGCTGGCGACGATACCACGACGATTGTCTTTGTAGGCTTCGAGAAGGATGCCGCGGGCTTCTTTATTGGGATTGGCTTTGAGTTCGAGAACTTCGCTCTGAAGATAGATGAGTTCGAGAAGATCCTGGATACCTGTACCCTGTTTGGCGGAAACTTCTTTGACGATCGTTGTACCACCCCATTCTTCGGGGACGAGTTCGTATTCGGTGAGCGCTTGTTTGACGCGTTCAGGATTCGCACCCGGTTTGTCGATCTTGTTGATCGCGACGATGATGGGGACGTTTGCCGCTTTCGCGTGATTGATGGCTTCAACGGTTTGAGGCATGATACCGTCGTCTGCAGCGACGACCAAAACGACGAGGTCTGTGACTTTGGCACCGCGTGCGCGAAGTGCCGTAAAGGCTTCGTGTCCCGGCGTATCGAGGAAAACGACGCGTCCATTTTGTGTTTCGATCGACGATGCACCAATGTGCTGTGTAATACCGCCGGCTTCGCTTGCCGTGACGCGTGAATTGCGAATCGCATCAAGAAGCGAGGTCTTGCCGTGGTCAACGTGGCCCATGACGGTGACGATCGGCGGACGAAGCATGAGTTCTTCCGGACGGTCTTCTCGGCCTTCCGTGAAATCTTCTTCTTTGAAACTGCGGTCTTCGACTTTGTAACCGTGTTCAGCGGCCACGAGTTCTGCAGTTTCAAAGTCGATGGTCTGATTGACCGTGACCATGAGGCCTAATTCCGTCATGAGAAATTTCATGACTTCGGCGGCTTTGACGCCCATTTCTTTGGCAATATCACCGACCGATATCATACCGGACATACGGATGACGCGTTTGTGTTCAGCGGCCTGCGTATGGACGACTGGCTGTTGAACGGGCGCATTTTTCTGGCCTTTTTTGCCTTTTTTGCCAACCGACTGCTGGGCATTGTTGCCACCAGCATGGGCTGTGCGCTGTGCGTTATTGCCATAAATCTGGTTCGAATTGACAACTGTGCGTGTGCCGCTGTGTTTATTTTTGTCACCACCGTTCGAAGCACCGTTGCCGTTATTGAATTTCTTGTTATCCTTCACGAGCATGGCGCGAATGAGCGCAGGGTCAATGGTGCCCGTGATATTAGATGGACGATTCTGCTTCTTTTTGTCCTGATAATCAAAATCATCGCCGTCTTCTGAGGCATTTTCCGAGGCATTTGTCGGAACGGCTTTTTTCAGCTTGCCTTTCGGTTTGGCAATAATTTCATCATCATCATCATCATAATCGACGGATGACGTTGTTTCAGGTTCATGCGTATGAAGATATTCATAGTCATCGGTGACCGATGAACTGTTGTCAAACTTAGCCGTAAGCTCAATAAAAGATTTCTCTTTTTTGCGCTTTTTCTCGGCTTTGGCATCTTTGGCAGATTTGGACGACTTCTGAGTTTCGGCGGGTTTAGCTGCTTTTGCCGCTTCTTCAACAGCTTTTGCCGCTTTTTCTGCTTCTTCAGCTGCTTTTGCTTCTTCAGCCGCCTTGGCGGCTTCCTCAGCCGCCTTTGCTTCTTCAGCCGCTTTTGCTTCAGCCGCCTTTGCTTCCTCAGCCGCTTTTGCTTCAGCCGCTTTTGCTTCTTCAGCTGCCTTTGCTTCTTTCGCCGCTTTTTCTGCTTCTTCAGCCGCCTTTGCTTCTTCAGCCGCTTTGGCGGCTTCGGTTGCTTTTACGGCAGCTTCGGCAGCTTTTGCCGCTTTCTCCGCAGCACTGTTCTTAACAGAATTCGCTTTCGTTTCCGAGGACTTAGACGCTTTTGACTGCGTGTCTGCAGTTCGCGTTTTGGATGGGGCAGGCGAATCAGCAGGCTTGGAACTGGAGACAGCCGCCGTTTCATCGGCTTTACGCCTTCTGACACGTACGGCTGGGCCACTGTTAGCCTGACGTTGCTGACGCGTGAATGCCTGTTGGATATCCTTTACCTGATCCTCAGTCAGCGTACTCGTGGGGGTTTTCACCGTAAATCCAAGATCAAATTTGTTGATCTGTTCAACAAGCTGTGCGCCGTCCATTTTTAATGTGGCCGCTAAATCAACAACCTTCGTTTTCGCCATGCTCTCTCTCTCTGAGACCTTACTGCGTTTATAAATATCCACACTGTCTGTATTTTATGACAATGCAAAACCGATCGTAAAAAGACCAGCAAAATGCATTTTGCTTATATGACGCATTTCGCGCAACTGCAAGCATTAGCCAATCTTAATGTCGTAACTTGATGACTTTTTTTATGTTTTGCCAACGACCACAAAGAATCGTCGGAAAAATGGGGGTTATCGAAAAGCTGAAGAACTTTGCTTTCGTGCGATCCACGGCATTGCATGGCACATACAAGGCCGAGTTTTTCGACGCGTGTTAAAGCGACTTCAGGGAAGTTTCGATAATGATGGATCAAAACTCCGAAGAACGGCTTCGATCCGCTGAAATTCTGCACCGATGAGGCTGTCTGACTGCCAGCCGAGGACGACTTTGTCAGATGACCCCAAAAGCTGGCCAAATGCTGAACGATCTAGAAGACCAATACAGGGTAAGCCTTTACGCTCGGCATTGAGCCTATATTTCTTTTTTGTCGATTCGGAGGCGTCTGTCGCAAGAATATAGCACGAAAGGCGATCCTCCCGCGCAGCCTGTTCGACGGCATCGGAACCCAAGATGAGTTGCCCGCTTTGGCGACCTGCGAGAAGACATTCGCGGTAACGCTTGTGATAGCCTGGTACCAGATAAGTTTCGATAAAAACTTCTGGTGATTCGGCAAGCGTCTGAGGGGACGTTTTCGCGACGCGCTTAAATGCATTGTCCCAGGCTTTTTTCAGGCAGTCCGCTTTGGCACAGACGTAAAATCCACGTCCCGGTAGCTTCTGCCTGAGATCGAACATCAGCGTTCCACCCATGATGCCGAAACGCAAAAGACCTTGTTTGGCACCATTACCGCGGCAGCAGATGCATCGCCGCGACGGTGCTTTTGCATGTTGCGTTTCGCCGGACGTCGCTTCGTTCGTGCCTTGTGGCTTGTGATCAGTCATCCGAACCTCCGGAAATTTCATCCAGATCGTCGTCGTCTTCATCAAGCGGGAAAATGCGTTCGCCACACGCTGAAACGACTTTCTCATAAGCTTCTTCGACAGGGACGGAATCCGCTTCGTTCATGGCTGCTTCGAAGACGTTTCGCGCCTGTGCAAGGCTTTCTTCTGTATAGACTTCTTGACCTAAGGCAAGTTCTTCAAGGTTCTTAATGACGCTTGCCGCAAGATTGACACCAATACCCGTGCGGGCATCGAGGCGTTTCGCATTCCCTTCGACAAACAGTTTGACGAGGTTGCGGTAACCACCTGCATAGATCTTCTTGGCATCGCGCGATGAAAGGCCGAGGTAGGTGGCGATGTCGCTTAAGTTCTGCTCCTCATGCATACGGTCTTCCTCTTCCTGATGCGAAAGACGGAGAATCCGCTGGGCTTCCGAAACGATTTTTTCCGCATTTTCCATACCAAAGCCGGGAAGCTGTGAAAGTTCCATCGGATCGACTTTCGCAATGTGCTCAAGTTTGTTGTAACCGAGGGCAAAGAGCGTGTCGATAAGACCTTCCGGAAAATCGCTCTTCTCAAGAAGAAGCCGTTTCGCTTCTTTCTTGATCTCGTCAAGACGCGCTTCACTGATAATGTCGAGGTTCCAACCCGTCAGCTGTGCTGCAAGACGAACATTCTGACCGCCGCGCCCAATCGCAAGGGATAACTGGTCGTTCGGAACGATGAGTTCCATTGCCGTCGCTTCTTCTTCAATAAAGACGCGCGAAACTTCCGCAGGACTGATGGCACTGCATACAAAACGTGCAGGATCATTGTGGAATGGGACAATATCGATCTTTTCTCCATGAAGTTCCGTGACAACCGCCTGGACGCGCTGGCCACGAAGACCTACGCAGGCACCGACGGCGTCAATGTCGCTCGCGGACGAATAAACGGCGATCTTTGTGCGCGTACCAGGATGGCGGGCAACGCGCAATATCTGAACCGTGCCTTCATTCATCTCGGGAACTTGCTGCTCAAAAAGACGGACGACAAAGTTCGGATCCGTGCGGCTCAAAATAATCTGCGGATCCTTGCTCGAACGCTGGACTTTCTTCACGTAGGCACAAATCGTGTCACCAGGACGATAGCTCTCTCGCGGTACCTGTTCGCGCTGCGGTAACATCGCTTCCGCATTGTCACTGTCGATTTCTACAATGACATTGCCCTTGTCAAAACGACGCACACGTCCCGTCATAATCTGATCCTGACGGTCTTTGTAACGGTTATAGACGATATTCTGCTCAGCTTCACGCATGCGCTGCAAGATCACTTGCTTCGCTGTCTGTGCGGCGATACGACCAAAATCGACTTTCGCGCTCTCAAGCATGATCAGATCACTGAACTTCTTGTCCTGCTTCTCCGCTTGCTGCTTATCTTCATCGCGGTAAAAAATCTGGACGAGGATTTCATCACCCACTTCGGGAAGCGGATCGCCCGGATGCTCAACGAGGGCTTCCTGATACTCTTCCACATCTAGAGGCGTAATATCGTGATACTTGTTTTCCACTTCATCGACGATCTGGAGAATCTGAAACAGCTCAATCTCATCAAGCTCCGGATTGTACTGGGCTTCGATGACGCGCTCCTGACCAAAAATGCGCTTCGCAGCCGTCGAGATCGCCGTCTCAAGAATGCTGATCAGCTCGTCCTTGTCTACGCCTTTCTCGCTCACGACCTGTTTGATTACTTCACTAAGTTTCTGATTCTGTTGATCCATGACGGACTCCTCTCACTTTTTGTCAAAATTGATTATGCGTTTGCCACGGATTCGATCGGCATTTCGCTTCAATTTCTATATTATGGATGATGGAATAACTTTATATTAATGTTTAGCGTTTCATCGGGGCTGTCTTGCCTGACTTCGGCCATACAAACACCGTTTTCGCTGATTTGACCTGAAGATAGTCAATGATCTGTTCATCAGCATCGACGCGAAGAATAAGGCGCTTAGGTTCATCTTCAACGCGGATGAGCGTCCCCTCGTACACGGTCGCGTCATCCCCACGGGTCACGACATGAACGCGCTCACCAACGGCATAACCCATTTGACGCCAGGTACTCAGGTCACGCTCAATTCCTGGACTCTCGATCGTCAGGCGATAACGCCCTTCGATAGGATCCTCAAGGTCAAGCATCGCGCCAACTTCACGATTCGCTCGCTCAAGTTCTTCAAGGCTTACACCATCCTCAGGACTGCGCTTTTCCACACGATCCGTGACGATGCGAAGAACAAGATCCTTGCCCTCGTGTTTCAATTCGATAAAATGAAGTCCCAATCCCATTTGATTGAGTACGGGTTCGATAAGCTGTTCAAGACCGTCTACGCTCAACATAATGTTATGCCTTCCTCTGCTGACGGTCGCTGTCGGGAGCGACGATAAACCAATTGTAACCGTGTTCCCTGATGATGCCGTTCTCACGAAAAATCAGGAATCGCCGCTCAGAATCTCTTCACCGAATCGTGCGTGAATCGGATTCCGACGTCTCTCCGCCTGCGCAAATTTGCCATGCCGAAGTTACGAAAAAACCCGGAAAAGATTGACTCTTACCGGGTCGTTCATGCGAGAGAAGGGACTCGAACCCATACATCCAAACCGGAAACAGGAACCTGAATCCTGCGCGTCTACCAATTTCGCCACTCTCGCTCTGAGCTCACTTTTCAGTCAACTCAAAACAAATCCGCTTCTAGTCAAATTCATCTTTGATGTCAAGAAATTTTTTATTGACTTTTTTTGATGGGGGATGTCTCCCCCTACGCGGCTATTGTCCGAAAGTGGAGACGTGTCACGACACGCCTCCACTTTCGGACAATACGCCGCTACCCCCTCTGGCGGGGGGCCCCCGCAATGCCCCCAGACATACGTCGTGGTAGCGCCATGACCAAGGCTTTCGTTGATAATATGTACCATTGGGTTGGTGCCTAAGACGTTTTTAATTGCGGCGCGTATTGTCGCAGACAATAGCGACGCAGCGAGGCCGTATTGCGCCTATGGTGCAATAGGACGAGCGGGAAGGCGTATCGGTGCATCGCACCGATAGCCGAGCAAACATATATAAATAATTTTTGAATCATTTATTTTTTAGAGCATTTTTTATCAAAAAATAAAAATATAACAGCATTGATTTGTTTGTAATGATTTGACCTCACACCTTCAATTTCTCTCTCCAAGCGTGAAACTTTGGTTATGCGTCATGATGGCGTAAAGATTTTTTCTAGTTTTATACGCGTGCCGATAAAAATACATCTGAAAATCTAAGCAACTACGCTTTTTGTGTTATAATACACAATTGGGGGAAAAGGAAAAAAAGGTAAAAATATGAGTGATAATAAAATACACGTTCTTCCGCCGGCATTATGCGATCAGATTGCTGCGGGTGAAGTCCTCGAAAGGGCCTCGAGTGCCGTGAAGGAACTCGTCGAAAATGCCCTGGATGCCGGGGCAACGGCCATTCAGATCGAGATCGAAGAAGGCGGACGAAAGCGCTTGTGCGTGACTGATAACGGGTGCGGAATGACGCGCGAAGATGCCAGACTTTCCGTCATTCGACATGCAACGTCAAAAATTGCGACGGTCGAGGATCTCGCCAAAATCGGCACAATGGGATTCCGAGGGGAGGCGCTTGCTTCGATGGCGGCAGTTTCAAAATTGACCATTCAGACAAAACGCGCAGAAGATGAAACGGGGACTTACTTCCGTATGGAGGGATCCGTCGAAACGGCGTGCCGCGAAACGGCTGTTCCAAATGGAACGCAGATTACGATTGAAGATCTTTTCTTTAATACGCCCGCACGGCTCAAATTCCTCAAAACGACTGCGACTGAACAACGGCGCGTCTATGAAGTCGTCGAACAGTTCGCCCTCGCCTGCCCAAACGTCGCCTTTAAATTGATGACGGATGGACGCGTCAAATGCGATTTCCCCAAAAATAAAACGCTCATTGAAAGGGCACACGCTGTCCTCGGACGTTCTCTCGCGGAACACCTTTATCCCGTTGTTCCCGTCAACTTGGGGCAGGTTCAGGTCGAAGGTGCTTTTTGCTCACCCGATTATATTCAGTCGGCAAGTGGCCGACTCTTCACGTATGTCAATCATCGAATTGTCAAAGATAAGACGATTATCTCTGCTATTAATCAGGCTTATCGCGAGTTTTTGAACCAGGGAAAATTGCCTTGCGTCATCCTCTTTGTTTCGCTTCCCTTTGATATGGTCGATGTCAATGTCCATCCAACAAAAAATGAAATCCGCTTCCAGGACGCTGATAACGTGTTCCGCGCGGTCTATCGGGCGTTAAGACAATCCCTCGAAGCGACGCCTTGGATAAAAACAACGCAGGTGCAGCTGCCTTCGGCGTTTGTTTCGCCAGAAAAACAGGCAGATACACAAAAACTGGATCTCCGTTCCGGATCCGTCTTTGAATCCGTTCATTCGGGGGCTTTCGGAAAAATGCCGGCTTCCGCTTTTGAACCGCCAGAACGTAGTCTCCGTGCCGATTTGGGGATCCCTGATCCGACGATCCGGTGGGCTGGCCAGAAGACGCTTGATCATCAGAATCCGCCAACGCAAGGCGATGCTTGCGCGTCTGATGGCGTCACTTTCTGTGATGATGACGATGGTTTCGCAGCGGATGGGGGCGAAGTGAAGCCGAGCTTGCCATGTCCGCAAATGCCAGACAATATGTTTTTCGATGAAGCCAGAGACAATGTACGCGCCGAACTCGTGCTTATGCGCGAACCGTCTATGCCTGGGCGCGTCGCTGTGGCCATGGGAAAAGAACCCATGTTGCCCCTCGATGATGCGCAAGCCCATACCGGCTATTTTTCCAGCCTGCATTTCCTCGGCCAATATGCCCTCACCTATCTCATCTGTACCGATAGCGATGACCACCTCGTCTTTGTGGATCAGCACGCTGCACACGAGCGCATCAATTATGAAAAATTGCGCCTCGTCTATCAGGGAAAATTGCCCCCCGAAGCGCAGGGACTCCTCTTCCCCATCGTTCTTTCGCTTGATACGCGCATGAGTGACACGTTGCGCGAATTCATGTCTTTCTTCGAACAACTTGGCTTCCAAATTGACGCTTTAAGCGATACCAGTTTTGCCATTCGATACGTGCCTAAGGTTCTGCTTAACTACGATTATCAGGCGCTTTTGCGCGATGCTTTGACTGACCTTGCAGAATCGGGACGATCGACTGAATTTGAAGCAATATGCGATCATATTCTCGCAACGATGGCTTGCCATAAATCGATTCGTGCTGGCCACCGGATGACCGAAGCCGATGCAATGAAACTCTTTCGTGCCATGGATGAAACGGTGTTCAAATCCAATTGCCCTCATGGACGCCCCGTTCACTTCATCATGACGGCTAACGAGATCGAAAAACGTTTTTTACGAACGTAATCCTATGATGCATTTTTTACACCGGAATCTGGGCTCTGATCATGCGTTGGACGTTCGGGTTGTCAGAAGCCATGAGCTCAGCCGGCGTTCCCTTGGATGCAATGACACCTTCGTAAACCATGGCAATCTGGTCGGCGATGCGAAACGTCGAAACCATGTCGTGGCTGATGACAATGGTCGTGAGCTGAAAAAGATCGTGGGCTTCAAGAATCATGTCATCGACGTATCGAATCATAATGGGATCCTGCCCCGTCGTCGGTTCATCGTAAATCATGAGTTCCGGCTTCGTGATAATGGCTCGTGCAAGTCCGACGCGTTTGCGTTGCCCGGCCGAGATGTCGGCTGGCCATGCTTCGGCAATGTCTGTTAGTTTGAGACGTTCGAGCATTTCATCGACGCGTGCGTTGATCTCTTTTTTGGAGGGTGCACCAAGGCGCTCCGACAGCGGAAAAGCCACGTTCTCGCGTACAGTCATGGAATCAAAGAGTGCTGCCCCCTGAAACAGCATGCCGATCTTTGTTCTCATAATTTCACGCTCTCGCTCGGTACACTTTGTCAGCTCCAGACCGTTGACGTTGACGGTGCCCGAATCAGGTGTAAAAAGTCCGAGTATGTGTTTGAGCAGTACCGATTTGCCCGATCCTGAACCGCCGATAATGACTGTAATCTTGCGACGTGGAACATCGAGTGAGACGCCTTTGAGAACCTGGTGGGTGCCAAACGTCTTATGGAGATCTCGGACTTTGACATACGGTTCGCCCGAAACCGCATTGGTTGTTTTCTGGGCTTTGTTTTCGGCGGCAAAAAATCGCTTGATCTCCGGAATCTCTGAGCGAAAAATAGCATCAAGCGTACCTTCAAAAATAATTTTTCCCTTGTGCAAAAAGGCGACGTTGTCCGCAAGGCGTTTAATTGATTGAATGTCGTGCGAAATAATGACGCTCGTCAGATCATACATCTCTCGCATCTGGCGAATGAGCTGATCGACAAAGACGATCATGACGGGATCCAGCCCCGTCGTTGGTTCGTCAAAAAAGACGAGTTCCGGTTGATGAATAAGTGCGCGTGCAAACGAAACGCGCTTCTTCATACCCCCCGATAACTCCGACGGCAGTTTGTCAATCGCATCCGAAAGTCCCAGAGGCTCAAGCGCTTCTTCGACGCGCTTGCGAATCTCTTTCTCCGACATCTTCGTGTTCTCCGCAAGCGGAAAACCGATGTTGTCGCAGACCGTGATGGAGTCGATCAGCGCATAATCCTGAAGAATCATCCCCGTGCGCATGCGAAGGGCATTGATCTTCGCTGTGTCACATTTTGCCGTTTCTTCTCCAAACAGACGGCATACGCCCGATGTCGGTTTCAAAAGCCCATTCATCGTCTTAATCAAAACCGATTTGCCTGAACCAGATTCGCCAATAATGACCGTCGTTTTGCCAACTGGAATGTGGAGAGACAAATCGTTGAGCACAACATGATCGCCAAATTGCGTCGTGACGTGATCGAGCGATACGATATCACCTTGGGCTGGCGTCCAGCGCACATTATCGGGTAACAAAAGGTTGGGTCGGTTCACAGCGTGGCTCCAATGTGGATTGAGGATAGGTGACAAAAACATTATTTGAATACAAAGAATTTGGCTTGCGCTCTTGAAACAGATCGCGAGCTTGTCTATACAAGCCAAACGAGGTTACATGACCTCTTATAACGAATTTAGACGGAGTTGTATCATGTTTAATAAAACGACATGCTGTTCTTTTGCACTTCTCGCACTTGCTCTCTCGGCTTGCTCCGACAGTGACTCCAACAATGGAGACGTCGCGGATTTCATTACACCGGTCAAATCGCTGACGATGGAACGTAGCGCTTCCAAGGCGAGTGATTCGGAGGTCAAGTCATTTGTTCTCAATCAATATGATCTTAACTTTGACCTTCTACGCGCTTCTGCTGACCAGATTGAACAGAAAAATGCCATGATTTCGACGTTCAGTCTCCAGACGGCATTCGCGATGGCTTGGGCCGGAGCGCAGTCAACGACTTATTCTGATATCAAGAATGCCCTTAATTTCGATGGAAGCACACATGAAGTCCTCAATAAACTCGATGTGCTCATTCGTTCCAAAAATAAAGAAGCCATTCAGGACACGGACTATCAAGTCGATGCAGTGGAAGTGAATACGTCAAATCATATTTATCTGGCTCCGCGCGAGGATTGGTCTTCCGCATGGCTCGACGAACTCGCTTACAATTATGGTGCAGGCATTGAATCGACCGATTTCGAGGCTGATCCCGAGGGCATTCGCAAATATATCAACAGTGTCGTCAGTCAGGATACGCACGATCGTATCAAGGATCTATTGCCACAAGGAAGCATTAAATCCACTACGATGGCTGTTTTGACCAATGCGATCTATTTTAAATCGCCTTGGCGCGATGAAGTTTATCAAAGCGATGTGCCTTTGGCTTTCCACAAATTAGATCAATCGACTGTCGATGTTACACAACTAAATATTTCTAAACAGTATAACTATGTCGCTCAAAATCATTATCAGGCCGTCAGTATGCCGCTGCGTGATAATGACTTCAATGTCATGTTCATTTTGCCAGATGAGGGTTCGTTCGAAAAAGTTCAATCGACATTAGATTCAAAAGAAATGGATGAAATATTTACAAATGTAACAACAAAAGCCATCATTGATCTTAAATTCCCTGAATTTACTTTCGATACGTCACTGGAACTTTCTGAACCACTCAAAAAACTCGGCATGAATACTCCATTCTCCATGACAGATGCCGATTTCTCCAAAATGACGACGGAGAAAAATGCATTCTATATTGATAAAGTTTTCCAAAAAACATTTATTGATTTGAATAAAAAAGGTGTGGAAGCCGCTGCTGCGACGGCAATTGTTGTCGGCGAGAATAGTGCTGTTATGGATCCTCCGCCGCGTATTAATATGACGTTAGATCGTCCCTTCTTCTTCGTGATTTATGAAACTTCTTCGCGGACGCCGCTCTTCTTGGGGCGTGTCATGGATCCCTCGCAAAAATAAAGTATAAGCAATTTTCGCAAAAATAAAGTTAGCCGCCTTCGGGCGGTTTTTTTTAGGTTGGGCGGCTTCTCACGCTTTCAGCGTTCAATACGCCGCCCTGCCGCGTGCTATTCGGCCGCCCTTTGGGCGACCTTCATACGCCTGCAGCCAAACTGAGGACTTAATCATGACGCGCAATTGTGACAAAAATGTCATACGTTTGGACAAAGTTGTCATATTGCGTTTCTTTGTTTCAATGTTATACTAATAGTACCCAGAGAGGAAAATCTTGGTCGGGTAAAAAATTTAATTTTGTGACGAATACGAGATTGGAGGTGTTCTATGAAAAAATCCTGTTTGATGATTGCGCTCTCTTTGTTGCTTGCAGCTTCACCCTTTACGGCATGCAGTGACGATGATAACGGCGGCGACAACAATGGTGGCGACAACAACGGTGGCGACAACAATGGTGGCGACAACAACGGCAATAAGACTGAAATTGCTAAATTGATTCGTTCGGCTGACCAACGTGAACAATCGAAACTCGATGATGATCATTTGGCCTCTTTTGTAAATGGACAGTATGATCTGAATTTCGAGCTATTACGTGCCGCAAAAAAGGAGATTGAAGGCAAAAATGCTATGATTTCGACGTTCAGTATTCAGACGGCACTCGCCATGGTTTGGGCTGGCGCAAATGGAGATACCGCAAATGAAATGATGCAAACGCTCCACTTTGATGACCATACGCATGAAGCACTTAATAAATTAGATGCCACCATTATGGCAAAAAATAAAGAAGCGTTTGATCGGGATTATGAACACAAAGATCCCGTCGAAATTAAGACCTCAAATAATCTTTATTTTTCACCGGTATATACTTGGCAGCAGGATTGGTTGCGAACGCTCTCGGTCAATTATGATGCCGGTATCTGGGAAATGGACTTTGCAGCTGATCCCGAAAAGGCGCGTAAATATATTAATGATGTCGTCAGTGAAGATACGCATAATCGCATTAATGATTTATTGCCGAAAAACAGCATTTCTAATGTCACGCGTTCTGTCATTACCAATGCCATCTATTTTAAAGCTCCGTGGGAAGACAATGTATATGTCAGCGATACCCAACTGAACTTTAAAAAATTGGATGATTCCAGCGTCAGCGTCAAAGGCTTAAGGACAAGTGAGCATTATGCGTACATGGCTGATGAAGAAGCTGGATATCAGGCGGTCAGTTTGCCGCTTCGTGATGGCGATTTTAACGTCATGTTTGTCCTCCCCGATGAAGGCAAGTTTGACGCTTTGATGGACGACATGAACGAACAAATCATCAATCATATTTTTGATAGCTATACGCATGAGGCGATCATTAACCTCAACTTCCCTGCATACACGTTTGATACTGAGATTTCTCTCAAGGCGTCACTCAATCGTTTAGGTATGAATTTGCCTTTCGCAGATGATGCTGATTTCTCAAAAATGACAGAAGAACCCAATGCACTTCGCATTTCCGAAGTGTACCATAAGACCTTTATCGGATTAGACGAAAAAGGCGTCGAAGCTGCCGCTGCCACGGCTGTCTCAATGAGCGATGGGGCTGTCATGGAGCCCAAAATTATCAAAATGTCGATCGACAGACCTTTCTTCTTCGTGATTTATGAATCAGAGACAAAAACGCCGCTCTTCGTCGGGCGCGTCATGGATCCGTCGCAAAAATAAGTATAGGCACTTTTCGCAAAAATAAATTTAGCCGCCTTCGGGCGGCTTTTTTAGGTCTGGCGGTTGAAAAACATACAGTTGAGCGACGAAATCGTTTGGCAAAAAAAGATGATCTATATCGTCTAGGTACAAAAAAACGCATGGAAAAGATGCCTCCTTCCGAGGTGCATATATTGAGGATGCTTCATACCTGGATTCTCGATAATAGTGACGATAACTTTCAGACAGCAATGCCCAAAATAGTTGTTTTCTTTGGTTTTCGTTGATAACTAATCATCATGTTTATAGTGTTTACGTATGTTTTAAACATGACGAGGTTTGATGTATCAATTAAAAAGCCCGTAGGACTTTGGGAAAGTAGCCCCCGATTGGCGCGTAGCGGCTATCGGGGGATTGATGTGTATTATACCCAAATGAACCTCGTAAGGGTTCCCGATTATACGTTATGAAAAATATATCTTTCATCATACTCTACACCGAATGCCTTCAAAAACGCGATATATTCCTCCCTGAATGATTGCTTTCTGTGGCGTTCTTCTTGGTTTTGTATATATCGAATGACGTTATCGATTTGCGACT